>JAWETZ010000007.1:0-79013 GCA_032480835.1 Streptococcus mitis | reverse complement strand
AAGCACATCAGCTTCTGAATCAGCATCAACAAGTGCGTCAGAGTCAGCAAGTACATCAGCTTCTGAATCAGCATCAACAAGTGCGTCAGAATCAGCAAGCACAAGCGCTTCTGAGTCAGCAGGTAAGTCAAGACAGCAATTGCCAAATACAGGTACAGAAGCTTCTAAGACATCTGTACTCCTTGGAGCCTTGGCAGCTGTGACTGGTCTAGGTCTGATCGTGAAACGCCGTAAACGTGATGATGAAGAGTAATCGGGTTAAAAATACATAAAAAGTATTATTATTTCGATTTATGAAAAATCCCTTGGATAGAAACTTATCCAGGGGATTTTTTGCATTATTTCGTCGTAAATGTCCACTAATGATCGATAGTTGTATTCGCATTTTTCCTGTACGATTGTAGCCTATGGTAAACAAGACTTTAAGATCTCATTTTACTTGTTGATTAATATCCTTGAAGAAATAAAACTCCATTGGCATGACCTTGAATTGTGTATGATTATATTTCCGAGTTGTTAATTGTATGTAAGTTGCTTTTATTATAAGGCTATTTGTGGTAAGATGTATATAATAACAGAACGCTATATAGTACCTCTATATTAATGGTTAGTAACATTAAATTTGTATAAAAGTTTTAGTTGGATGACAAGTTATTCATATTGTAGGCACACTGATAGATATAGTCAATTTAGTTGAAGGGAGAGAGTTTTAATTGCTATCTGGAAAATTTTGTTTGTTTTCACATAAAAATAAGCAACACCAACGTTATTTTCAATTCTTATCTGATGGTAAGATTAGAGATATTGGTGGAGCAGGTCATGATAATGAGCGGTTTTGGAAATTAGAAGATTACAAACTTAAATTATATTCTAAGTCAGAGCAACTAACAGCAGTTTTTGAGTGTTGCTATGAAGAAGTAGGTCATTCCTACTGGGAAGGTTTACATCAGGAAACGATTCCCTTGGAAATACGAATATATGATTCGCGTCCAGATTTATTTGATTACCTGACAAAATATACTTGTCGCTATTTGATTGATTACGGAGCCTTAATAGTAGGGAAACATACGTATGGCATTCCACAATTAATTGACTATGACCATGGAGGTCAGGTTATAATTGGTGATTATTGTTCTATTGGGCATAATGTTCAATTTATAACTGCAAATCATAATTTAGAGTTGATTACAACCTATCCATTCAAGAGTTTAGAGGTATTTTACACGGATGAGTCATTGCAGATGACTGATGATCATATTTTGAAAAGTCCAACTCGAGTTGGTAATGATGTTTGGATTGGAAACAATGCTCAAATCATGGCTGGGGTAACTATTGGAGATGGTGCAGTCATAGCAGCAGGGGCTCTAGTGACCAAGGATGTAGAACCATATGCTGTTGTAGGAGGCAATCCAGCCAAAGTGATTCGTTATCGTATAGCAGAACCTACTTTTCGTGAACAGATGTTAGAAATTGCGTGGTGGAATTGGCCAGAAGACATTATTTCTGAACGATTGGATAAAATCATGAGTAAGGATATATCAGGATTTATAAAAGAATACTTACCAAATGCTGGGGAAGTTAAATGTGATTAATCTGTTATCAGAAATATTAGAATTGATTTAGGATATATCTTAAATAATGCGCACTGTACTAGAATTGACTTTGTTTTTTATATAATGCATCAGAAAAGGAGTATATGATTGAAATGATGGAAAAAATTAGTGTTATCGTTCCTGTTTATATGTCAGAACTATATCTTGAAAAATGTTTGGATAGTATCGTTCAACAAAACTATCAAAATCTTGAAATTATTTTGATTAATGATGGCTCAACAGATGGTTCAGCAGCAATCTGTCAACGTTATCAAAATCAAGATGAACGTGTTAAAGTCTATCATAAAAGAAACGGTGGAGTTTCTTCTAGCCGCAATCGTGCCTTGGAAGTTGTAACTGGGGATTATATCGTTTTTGTAGATAATGATGACTGGTTGGAGTTGGATCATATCCAAAATCTTTATGATTTATTGAAAAAAACAGATGCAGATATTGCAATCGGAAACTTTACTCAATTTTTGGATGATCAAGCTAGTTTTTTGATTCATGTAGGAGCAGATGGTTATTTTGAACAGACTTATACGCCATTTGAATGGTTTAACCATCAATATGACAGTAAGTATAATTTGAGTCAATGCTTCACAGTTCCGTGGGCGAAGTTATACAAGACAGAGCTGTTTAAGGATATTGTATATCCAACAGATAAAAGTGTAGAGGATGATTTCACAACTTATAAAGTTTATCTTCAGGCAGATAAAATTGCTTTTATGAATAAGGCTATTTATATCCATAGAAAACGTTCTACAAGTGTTACAAGGACAGTCAATCTTGCAGATGTATATCCCTTAAAGAGTATTGAAGAACGTATGACTATTCTCCAATTAATTGGAGCTCCTCAGGAGTTATTAGATAGAGAAATTCAAGCTTATAAATGGCGATTATCTATTCATGAAGAAGAAACTCTTAAACATGGAGATGTGGAATCTTATCAACAAATTTTGGTCAAAAAAGCAATTGCAGCTAAATATTTTAAAGGTTAGTAAAACACATTTTACAAATTTGTTTTTCTTTATTTTTAGATAGAAAAAGTGGCTTATACTCAAAAATTAGAATGTTATCTAATTTTTGATGTGGGTCGCTTTTTTACGTTTATTAGATAGCTATTCTAAAATAATAAGGCTAGTTATATCAATAAATTCCTAAAAGATACTTGATATGCATATAGACGAGTCATTTTTTAGATGTCTGAGATGAATTAAAAATTTATCTTTAGGATTGATCATTCGAAAATGTTATTGTGTAACTGCAGTAAGATTATAACGCTAAATATTTTAAATTATTCAACTTATATTTTTGCACTATTATACAATTTTTAGTTTAATTATAATTTGATACTGTATGAACGATTCTATCAATGAAATAAATATATTTTTTTAACTTGGAAATTCCTTAATAGCTTAAAAAATAGCAAAAAAATGTTATAATATTAGGAAAGGAGAATAGCTTCATGACTGAAAAAATTACGGTAATTGTACCAGTTTACAATGTTGAAAATTACCTAAATAAATGTTTGGATAGTTTAATTAACCAAACTTATAAAAATCTTGAAATTATCGTTATCAATGATGGCTCTACAGATAATTCGGGGATAATTTGTCAAGAGTATGCACAAAAAGATAATCGGATTATTTACATTGAAAAAGAAAATGGTGGTTTATCAGATGCGAGAAATGTAGGTCTGGACAAAATGACTGGTTCCTATGTAACTTTTATTGATTCAGATGATTGGGTTGAGCCGGATTATGTAGAAGTTCTATATAATAAATTAATTGAGTATCAGGCAGATATTGCGATTGGAAATTATTATTCTTACAATGAAGATGAGGCTATGTATTACTTTCATATAAATGGTGAGTCTTATTATGAGAAATTGTACGATAATATTTCAATCTTTGAAAATTTATATGATTCAAAACAAATGAAGAGTTTTTCTTTAATATCTGCTTGGGGTAAACTCTATAAAGCTAAGTTGTTTGATGATATCCGATTTGATAAAGGTAAACTTGGTGAAGATGGGTATATAAATCAAAAACTATATTTATTGGTTCAAAAAGTGATTTATATAAATCAAGGTCTTTACGCATATCGTCAGCGAAGTGGGAGTATTACAAAGACTTGGACAGAAAAGTGGATGCATGCCTTGGTTGATGCTATGTCTGAACGGATTACACTATTAGCCAATATGGGGTATCCACTTGAAAAACACTTAGCAGTTTATCGTCAGATGTTGGAAGTCAGTCTTGCAAATGGTCAAGCTAGTGGTTTATCTGACACAGTAACATACAAAGAGTTTGAAATGAAAAGAACTCTTTTAAATCAGTTATCAATACAGAAGCAAAATGAAAAGAAAGCCATTGTACTCGCAGCAAACCATGCCTATGTCGAGCAGGTCATGACGACCATTAAGTCTATTTGCTATCACAATCGCTCGATTCGGTTTTATCTGATTAATAGTGATTTTCCTAATGAATGGTTTAAACAATTAAACAAGCGATTAGAAGGATATGACTCAGAGATTATCAATTGTCGGGTAACTTCTGAGCAAATTTCGCGTTATAAAACGGATATTAGTTACACAGTATTTTTGCGTTATTTTGTATCTGACTTTGTGCAAGAAGATAAGGCTCTCTATTTAGACTGCGACTTGGTCGTAACTAAAAATTTGGATAACTTGTTCGAAACAGATTTGCAAGAATATCCATTAGCAGCTGTTCGAGATTATGGAGGAAGAGTATACTATGGTAGGGAAATGTTCAATGCGGGTGTTTTACTAATCAACAATCGTTTGTGGAAACAAGAAAACATGTCCCAACGTTTGATAGATTTGACAAATGAGTGGCATGATAAGGTAGATCAAGCGGATCAGAGTATTTTAAATATGCTCTTTGAAAATAGATGGATAGAGATGGAATTTGACAATAACCATGTTGTGATTCATAAGCAATTTACAGACTATGAGTTACCAGCAGGTCAAGATTATCCTGGTATTATCCACTATCTCTCACATAGAAAGCCGTGGTTTGATTTAGCTGCGCAGACCTATCGTGATGTTTGGTGGTATTATCATAGTCTTGAATGGACAGAGTTAGGAAAGAATCATCATTTACACCCACTACAAAAATCACATATCTATCCTATCAAAGAACCGCTTACTTGTTTAATTTATACGTCTTCAGATCAGATTGAACAAATTGATACATTGATTCAATCCTTGCCTAAGATTCAATTTAAGATTGCGGCTAGAGTGATGGTCAGTGATCGTTTGAAACAATTGTTGGTCTATCCAAATGTAACTGTTTATGCTGGAATTAATTATTTAGTAGAACTAGATCAGGAATTAATCGAGACTAGTCAGGTACTTTTAGATATTAATCATG
The DNA here is from genome assembly GCA_032480835.1 of Streptococcus mitis. Taxonomy (GTDB): domain Bacteria; phylum Bacillota; class Bacilli; order Lactobacillales; family Streptococcaceae; genus Streptococcus; species Streptococcus mitis_DK. The sequence continues at coordinate 74,023 of JAWETZ010000007.1, read as the reverse complement.
GTGAAAAAACAGAGGAAATGTTAGATCAATTTTCAGAAAGAGGAAAGTTGATTTTAGCTTTTGAAAATACAAAATATCGTGAAGTGGGGCAGATAACCTACAAAGTAGAACAAGTTCAAGAAATGATTGAAAAATTAAGAGAGTTAAATAAATGAAGAAAAATCATATCGTTGGAGATGCTTTGATTTTAACGATCAGCGATCAAATCGAGCAGTTGGATTATCTCCTAGACAATTTGCCAGATATTTGTTTTCATATTGCGGCTCCTGTACAGTTTTCAGAGAAAATTCGCAAATTAGAAACTAAATATAATGTCCGCCTTGTGACAGTTACAACTGAACAGCAAATTGATACTCTAGTGAATATGTGCGACTTTCTATTAGATATCAATCATTTTCAAGAAGTTGATTCTATTGTTTCCAAATTTGTGCAGGCTGGTAAAATGGTCTTGGCTTTTGACAATACAGTCCACGGAAATCAAGGACAGGAAGTCTTTGAAGTAAATAGACCTGATGAATTGGTTAGTAGGATTCGTGATAGTATAAATTCAATCCAAGTTGGGGTGAATAATCAAGAAAATATCATCCAAGATGGGACTTGGAATGTATTTCAAATAGATGATAAGGCTAGTTTCATTGTTGGATCTAACGTTATCTGTAGAAATTTTGAAAATTTCCGTGTTCCTTCTGGTAAGTTAATACTGCATGATGGTGTCTTTATCAATAACTCTTGTAGTTTTAACTGTATGGAAAGAATTGAAATCGGAGCAGGTACCATGATGGGGGAGGGTGTTCGTTTTTATGATCACGACCATGTTTATACTGCCGAAAAAATTGAAAAGTGGCAGTGGACTACAGCGCCGATTAGAGTTGGAAGAGATTGTTGGATAGGAAGTAATGTCACGATTTTAAAAGGAGTGACTATTGGTGATAATACCATTATCGGAGCAGGTTGCCTCATACGCAATGATGTTCCGGCAAACAGTGTGGTTTATAATGATGGGAATCTTGTTGTAAAAGAAAGAAGATAATTTGGAGCTATGGATACAAAAAAAAGCAATCGTTTTAGGAGCAGATAATAATTATCGAGACAAATTGGAAACAACTATTAAATCTATTTGTTACCATAATAGAGACTTGAAATTTTACATTTTTAATGAAGATATTCCCAAAGAGTGGTTTTATCTGATGGAGAAGAGATTAGAAAAACTTAACTGTGAAATTTTGAATATAGAAATTGATGCAGAAAAAGTAAAAAATTTTTCTACTCCTGATGAACATATCAAGTATATGACTTATTTTCGCTATTTTATTGCAGAATTTGTAAAAGAAGATAGAGCCTTGTATTTGGACTGTGATATGGTTGTTCATGGGAATATAGATCCGTTATTTCAGAAAGATTTCGAAGAAAATTATATAATCGCCGTTCCAGATGGTTGGTATAAAAATATTTTTAATGCAGGAATGATGATGGTAAATGTTCACAAGTGGAAAACTGATAACATTTGTCAAAATCTTTTAGAGTTGACTGCAGAAAAACATCAAGAAGTTTATGGTGACCAGGGAGTATTAAATCTATTATTTGAAAATAAGTGGAAGAAAGTATCTCCTCATTATAATTTCATGGTTGGACTTGATACATTGGGTTATTGGGCTCAAAAGCCAGAGTGGTTTTTAAATAGTTGGGATGAGAACTATAAACCTGCTATTATTCATTTTGAAGGTAAAGATAAACCGTGGAATGATTCGTTAAAAACAAGATATAGAGAATTGTGGTGGTTTTACAATGGTTTGGATTGGCAAACTATTTTGTCGCAAGTTGATAGCAAACCAACTACGTTTAGTGAAATTGCAACAGTTAGTTTATTTCATACAGCGATTTTTACAGATACGCAAGAGTTGGAACATATAGAATATCTAGTAGAAAAACTTCCGAATGTCCATTTTCATATTTTTGCCCATAGTTATTTTGGACCGAGAGTACAAGTGTTGAACAGTTTTTTAATGTATCTCTTTATCCCAATTATACACCGTATCAATCTCAAGAAATGCTGAGTAAGTTAGATTTTTATCTAGATATCAATCATAATCATGAAATAGATAATATTATTTCAAAAGTTCATAACCTATCGAAACCGATATTTGCTTTTGAGAATACGAGTCATGATACAAATAATCGAAGTCAGATATTGCCTTTATCAGAGCCAAAGGAAATGGTAAAAGTTATTAAACAGTTTTTAGGAGAATAATTGCATAGCTTATGGATGAATTAATTAGTATTATAGTTCCAATTTACAATGTTGAAAAATATTTGCGACAGTGTTTGGATAGTATTCAGAATCAGACGTATCAAAATTTCGAATGTTTGTTAATAAATGATGGCTCGCCAGATAATTCTATTGAAATTTGTAGAGAGTATGTTTCTAAAGATTTTCGTTTCAAATATTTTGAAAAAGAAAATGGAGGTCTTTCCTCAGCACGTAACCTAGGTATTGAACGTTCGGGGGGGGCGTACATTACTTTTGTAGACTCGGATGATTGGTTAGATTCAAATTATTTAGAAGTACTACATTCAAAAATAGTTGAGTATGATACAGATTTTGTGATAGGAGCATATAAACAGTTTAGTATGTCAGATAATTGTTATTATATGCATGTTTGGGATAATGACTACTATGAAAAACAATGGCTTAGTCATGAATTATTATCTCAATTACCAAGTCTTGAACTGAATGATTATTCTTATACAGTGTCTTGGGGTAAACTATTCAAAAGTTCTTTATTCGATCACATAAAATTTAACGATCAACGTAGATTTGGTGAAGATTTTGAGTGTAGTTTTAAATTGTATTTAGCTATGACTAGTTGCTTATATATTCATAAGGCACTCTATAATTATAGAGTACATTCAGAGTCGATGGTGGGAAAAGTTAGGACAGAGAGACAACTAATGGATGATGTGGAAATTCGACTTGGACGAATCCCTTTTCTGATTGGAAGAGGAATTGATCCGACTCCTTATATAGAAGGAATGAAGAATTTTTTACAATGGCGTTTGGATACGAAATCTGATGTTGGAGAAGGTGAATCAAATGCTTTGTGTATGTATAGAGAAGTACTTAGAAATTTATAGAAGGTTAAAATGAAAAAGAAATTGTCTTAGAATTTACTAAGAAACCAGCTCTAATTTGTAAAATTATTGGAATTTTGAAATTTATGTGTTAACTTTTACAGAAATGGGAGAAATTCTTAGAAGTTTAGCTAGTTATGAGAATATTAAACTTCATCCAACTGTCATGAGATGGATGTGCAAGAAAATGATAGAAGAATGTGATGTTTATTTAGATATTAATCATGAATTTAAATTTCCTGATGTTTTAGAATGGGTGCAAGAGGCAAAGAAAACAATTCTAACATTTGATAATGTAGCTAATCCGTATCATGTGGATCAAATATTTTCACATGATAAACCTCAAGACATGGTGGATTTTTTAAAAAATATCAAATAAAACATAATTTTTATTATCAGGGAAAATTATAAAGTGCAACATATATCTTTCTTTTAATACTTTGCTAAATAGAATAAATACTTGCATGAATTTTATCAGGTGATTTAGGTATTAAGATAAATAAGTAGTGGCAGTGAACGATGGTCCAGATTAGAGTTGGAAGAGATTGCTGGATAGGAAGTAATATCACAATTTTAAAAGGAGTGATTATTGGAGCAGGCTGTCTTATTTACAATAATATTTCGACAAATAGTATGGTTCATAGCGATGGAAAGTTGCTTGTAAGGGTAAAAAAATAAATGTTTAAGGTAATAATTATATGGGTAATGAGTTAATCAGTATTATAGTTCCAATTTACAACGTTGAGAATTATTTGCGAATGTGCTTGGATAGCATTCAGAATCAGACTTATCAAAATTTTGAGTGTTTATTAATCAATGATGGTTCTCCAGATAATTCAGCAGATATCTGTAGAGAATATGTTGCTAAGGATGCTCGTTTCCGTTATTTTGAAAAAGAAAATGGTGGTTCATCTTCAGCAAGAAATTTTGGAATTGAACGTTCGACAGGGGCATATCTTACTTTTGTAGACTCTGATGATTGGTTGGAACATGATGCTTTAGACCGATTATATGGTGCTTTGGAAAAAAGAAAATGCAGATATTAGTATCGGACGTTATAATTGTTACGATGAATCACGTTGCCAATATTTGTTTTATGATTCTAATCCAGACGATTCTTTTGAAGTGATAGAAGGAAAAGAAATCATTGACAGAGAAGGTGTGGAAGAAATGAGAAATGGGAATTGGACTGTAGCTTATTTGAAGTTATTCAAGAGAGAGTCGCTACTAGATTCACCGTTTCCTATAGGTAAAATGGCAGAAGATACTTACTGGACATGGAAGGTGCTTCTAAGAGCTTCAAGAGTGGTCTATTTAAATCGTTGTGTTTACTGGTACCGTGTTGGTTTGACTGGTACTTTATCGAATATATGGAGTGAAAAGCGTATATATGATGAAATTGAGGCCAGGGAAGAGAAAATCGCTATTTTAGCAAGTTTAGATTATGACTTGACTAATCATATTTTGATTTATAAAAATAGATTACAAAGAGTAATAGCAAAATTAGAAGAACAAAATATGCAATTTACGGAGATTTATAGAAGAATGATGGAAAAATTATCTTTACTTCCGTAAATATTAATAAAAAATGAGATAATACAATATGAAACTACATTTAACGAATTTATACGGTATGGCTGGTGATAGTACGGTTATTCTAGCACAAAATGCCGTGCAAAAGATAGCCAGCCAACTGGGTTTTAGAGAGGTTGGTATCTATTTTTATAACATTGCTTCAGATAGCCCTTCTGAAATGAATAAACGTCTGGATGGCATTATGGCCAGTATTTCTATTGGAGATATATTGGTTTTTCAATCTCCTACTTGGAATGGCTTTGAGTTTGATCGAGTCTTGTTTGATAAACTGAAGGATATGCAGGTAAAAATTATTTGCTTTATCCATGATGTTGTCCCTCTTATGTTTGATAGTAACTATTATCTCATGAAAGAGTATATGTATATGTATAATCTATCGGATGTTTTGATTGTTCCATCTGAACAGATGAAAGAACGCCTGATAGAAGAAGGCTTGACAACAAAGAAGATTCTCATTCAAGGGATGTGGGATCATCCTCATGATTTATCCTTATACACTCCGATTTTTAAAAAAGAACTTTTTTTTGCAGGAAGTTTAGAGCGTTTCCCAGACTTACAAAATTGGTCTCAAGATACGCCTTTAAGAGTATTTTCAAATAAAGGAGAAGCGAGTTCCAGTGCTAGAAATCTCAGCATCGAAGGATGGAAAAAAGATGAGGAATTGTTGTTAGAATTATCAAAGGGTGGATTTGGCCTTGTCTGGGGAACGCATCAAAATGATGGAGAAAGTAACCAATACTATACTTTAAATATATCTCATAAGGTTAGTACCTATCTAACAGCTGGTATCCCAGTGATTGTACCGAGCAGCTTATCAACTGCTAAATTTATAGTAGATCAAGGCTTGGGCTTTGTGGCGGATAGTCTGGAAGAAGTTCATGAGATAGTTGATAAAATAAATCTACAAGAATATCAAGAAATGACGAATCGTATCAAGACTTTTAGTTATCTGTTAAAAGAGGGCTATTTCACTAAAAAGTTATTGGTAGATGCAATCTATCACTTGGGAATTGATTAAGGGAATGAAATGAACAAAACAATTGTATTAGCTGGTGATCGTAATTATACCACGCAGTTAGAAACAACCATAAAATCTATTCTATACCACAATCGAGATGTTAAGATTTATATTTTAAATCAAGATATTATGCCAGATTGGTTTCGCAAACCACGAAAAATTGCTCGCATGTTAGGTAGTGAGATTATCGATGTTAAGTTACCAGAGCAGGCTGTTTTTCAAGGTTGGGAAACTCGGGAGTATATAAGTCCAATGACTTATGCCAGATACTTTATACCAGATTATATTTCTGAGGATAAAGTTTTATATTTGGACAGTGATTTAATTGTAAATCAATCTTTGGGATCATTATTTGAGATTGAGTTATATGAACATTTATTAGCAGCTGCTTGGGATACAGATGGTATCTCTTTTAACGCAGGAGTGATGCTGATCAATAATAAAAAATGGCGTCAAGAGAAATTAAAAGAACGACTAATTGAACAGTCCATTGTAACAATTAGGGAAGTTGAAGAAGGTCGTTTTGAAAATTTTAACGGTGACCAAACGATTCTGAATCAGGTTTGTTCTAATCAATGGTTAGAGCTGGATAAAGAATTTAATCTTCAAGTGGGTCATGATGTAACTGCTTTTTATAATAAATGGAATAATTATTTTAATGAGGTAGTACCCCCTAGTATAATACATTTTGTGTCTTATAGAAAACCCTGGACTACCTTGATAGCCAATCGTTACCGTGATTTATGGTGGGAATTCCATGATTTGGAGTGGACTCAAATCTTACAACATCATGTAGGAGAGTTTGAACTAATATCGTCTCTAGATAAGGAATTTTCTTGTTTAACCTTAACGAATTCCCAAGATTTAGAAGGAATAGAAGAGTTAATCACAGCTCTACCAGATGTGGTATTTCATATCGCGGCTTGGACGGATATGGGAGAAAAGCTAAAAAGATTGGCTGTATATGATAATGTGAGATTACATCCACAGATTGTCCCACCTGTACTAGATAAGTTGAAAAAGTTAACAAATCTTTATTTGGATATCAATCATGGTAGTGCAGATGAGAACTTTTTAAAATCTTTGCAAGAACAAGAAAAAACGCTAGTAGCTTTTCAATCGACTCATCATGGAAATTTGGGACAAATCATTTTTGAAAATGGGAAAGTTTCATTTATGATTGATGCAATTAAAGATTTTAAGAAAAATGGACATCTTACCTGCTTTAAACAACTCCCAAGTTTAACTTGTTTAACTTTTACTGCTTCTCAGGATATTGAACAACTGGATTACTTGGCTGAACACTTACCTAATGTTGTTTTTCAAGTTGCGGCTTGGACAGCTATGGGGCCAAAATTATATGATTTATCTAATCGCTATCCTAATATTCAACTCTATCCAGCAATTTCTAGAGATGAGCTAGAAGGGTTGAAGGAAAATATGGATGTTTACTTAGATATCAATTTACTGACTTCAACAGCTGATATCGTTGCAGAAATGACTCATCTATCTAAACCAATACTAGCCTTTTATAAATCTCAAAACGGAAATAATGGTCAAAGATTGTATTCTAGTGAACATCCTGAACGAATGTTGGTTGATTTACAAAAATTGATAAATAAGGACATTCTAGGGAAACAGCTGAATCCAATTCAAGTAAAAGGGATAGATGAAACTTTAGATTATATTATTGAGAACAAGTCTTCTTTGATTCGTTTTGGGGATGGAGAAATTAATATGCTTGCAGGGCATTCGATTCCCTACCAGGATTATGATGAAGAGTTGGTTTCAACTATGAGAGATATTATCGGCCAAGAAAGTCGAAAAGAATTAGTTTTGTGCCTTCCTGATGCCTTTACAGATCGTTTCAAGTTTACATATTGGGCAATTCCATTTTGGAAAGATCATATGGATCATTATATGGATTTTTACAGAGAATTGTGTAGTGATTCATGGTATGGCTCAACCTTTGTATCTCGCCCTTATATCGATTTTGAAGACAAGAGTCAAGCCAAAGCTCAATTTGAAAAATTGAAAAGTATCTGGGAAAAACGTGACTTATTGATAGTCGAAGGTGCCACTTCTCGTTCGGGTGTTGGAAATGATTTATTTGATGAGGCCAATTCTATTAAACGAATTATTTGTCCTTCTCACAGTGCTTTTTCTAGAGTTCATGAAATTGAACAAGAAATTGAAAAACATGCGGCTGGTCGCTTGATTTTGTGTATGTTAGGTCCTACAGCAAAAGTTTTAGCCTATCATTTAAGTCAAAAGGGATACCAAGTATTAGATATTGGTCATATCGATTCAGAGTATGAATGGATGAAGATGGGTGCTAAAACCAAGGTTAAATTTTCACACAAACATACAGCAGAATACAATTTTGATCAGGATATTGAATTCATTGAGGATGAAACCTATAATAATCAGATTGTTACAAAGATATTAAATTAAAATTTTTTAGAGAATCTATCTGGTTTTGTTTATGTAATGCAACAGATAATGTTAGTTAGAATAAATGATAAGGATTTAAAATGGAAAATACCAAACGGGCAGTAGTATTTGCGGGAGATTATGCATATATTAGACAAATCGAAACGGCAATAAAGTCACTTTGTAGGCACAATAGTCATGTGAAAGTTTATGTACTAAATCAAGATATTCCCCAGGAATGGTTTAGTAGATTAAGAATATATTTACAAGAGATGGGCGGCGACTTGATTGATTGCAAATTAATTGGACAACAGTTTCAAATGAACTGGTCAAATAAACTGCCACATATCAATCACATGACCTTTGCACGCTATTTTATTCCAGATTTTGTAGCAGAAGATAAAGTTCTTTATCTTGATAGTGATTTGGTGGTGACGGGTGATTTGACTCCTCTATTTGAATTAGATTTAGGTGAAAATTATCTGGCAGCAGCTCGTTCTTGCTTTGGAGCTGGAGTCGGCTTCAATGCTGGGGTTTTGTTGATTAACAATAAAAAATGGAAATTAGATAATATTCGTCAGCAGTTAGTTGAATTAACTGAGAAAGAACATGAAAATGTGGGAGAAGGAGATCAGTCTATTCTTAATATTCTTTTTCAAAATAGTTGTTACCAGCTAGAGGATACCTATAATTTCCAAATAGGTTTTGATGCTGGTGCAGCTGAAAAGAATCATGCTTTTATTTTTGAAATTCCATTAACACCTCTTCCAAAAATTTTGCACTATATTTCTCCTGACAAACCATGGAAACAGTTTTCTGTTGGACGTCTGAGAGACGAGTGGTGGAAATATTCTCTTATGGAATGGAGTTATATAGTATCTAGCTGGAAAGAAAAGGGTGTATTTAATTCTGCAGATATCTACAAACCAGCATTAACTTGCATGAATTTAACCAATTCTTGGTGTGTAGAAAAAATTGATTATCTAGTTGAACAATTGCCAGAAGTACATTTTTATATTGCTGCTCATACTTTTATGTCGGATGAATTAAAGAGATTATCTAAGTTCCAAAATGTAACTCTTTATCCTAATTCTTTTCCTATTTTGGTAGAAGAACTCCTACAGAGTTCAGATATTTATTTGGATTTAAATTTAGACCATAAACTAGTATATATCTATGATTTGGTAAAGAAATACAATAAACCGATGCTTAGTTTTGAAAGTAGTCGCTACCAAGAACTAACTGATGATTGTTATGCAGGACTCTATTCAACTAAAAAACCAGAAGATTTAGTAGACGCAATCAAATCTTATATGAGGTAGAGAACAGTATGAGAAAATCAATAGTATTAGCGGCAGATAATGCCTATCTTATTCCTTTGGAGACGACTATAAAGTCTGTATTGTATCACAATAGGGATGTTGATTTTTATATTTTGAATAGTGATATAGCTCCCGAATGGTTTAAACTATTGGGAAGGAAAATGGAAGTTGTAAATTCTACCATTCACAATGTACACTTGAATAAAGAACTTTTTGAAGGTTATAAAACAGGACCACATTTAAATTATGCTTCTTATTTTAGATTTTTTGCGACGGAAGTAGTTGATGCTGATAGGGTATTGTATCTGGATTCAGATATCATTGTAACAGGGGATCTAAGTTCTCTCTTTAAAATAGATTTTAAGGGATATTATATTGGAGCTGTTGATGATGTTTATGCTTATGAGGGGCGGAAATCTGGCTTTAATTCTGGAGTTTTGTTGATGGATGTTGCAAAGTGGAAAGAGCATTCTATTGTTAATCGTTTATTAGAATTAGCAGCAGAACAGAATCAAGCTGTTCATCTTGGGGATCAGAGCATTTTAAATATTTATTTTGAGGAAAATTGGCTAGCATTAGATGAAACATATAATTATATGGTTGGTGCTGATACTTTTCGTCTGGCTCAGGAATGTGAACGACTAGATGGTAATCCACCTGTCATTGTTCATTTTGCTAGTCATGATAAACCATGGAATACATATAGTATATCTAGGCTACGTGAATTATGGTGGACTTATAGAGATTTAGATTGGTTAGAGATTGCTTTTAAGCGTTCTAGTTTGAATTACTTTGAACGAAGCAATCAATCTAAAAAACAGGCTATGGTCGTAACATGGAGTGCAGATGTAAAACATTTAGAGTATTTATTGCAACAGTTACCTGATTGGCATATTCATGTTGCAGCTCCTGTTTTCTGCATTGATTCTCTGACTAAGTTATCTACTTATAGCAACATGACTTTGTATCAGTCTATACTTCATCAAAGAATTGACTGGTTATTGGATGATTCTAGCGTTTATTTAGATATTAATACAGGTGGAGAGGTTTTTAATGTAGTTACAAGGGCACATGAAAGAGGCAAGAAAATAGTTACATTTGACACAACACGTAAAAGTATGGATGATGGAATCTATGACGGTGTCTTTTGTGTGGATGAACCAGAAGCTTTAGTTAATGCAATTAAAAAGTTAGAGGAATAGTGATAATGGACGAATTAATTAGTGTGATAGTGCCTATATACAATACGGGAAAATATTTAGTAGAGTGTGTTGAGAGCCTTAGAAAACAAACTTATTCCAATATTGAGATTATATTAGTAGACGATGGATCAACAGATGCTTCTATTGAAATCTGTGATGAATTTTCCGAAAAAGATTCTCGAATTAGAGTATTTCATAAAAAAAATGAAGGATCGGCAATTGCGAAAAATTTTGGGATTCAGCAATCTAAGGGAGAATACATTATCTTGGTAGACTCAGATGATATTGTCAGTGATAGAATGATTGAAGTTCTATATACTCAAATAAAGGAAAAGAATGCAGACATAGCCATTGGTAATTACTATATTTATGATGAAAGTGATGGCAATTTTTATTTTTATGTTACAGATCAAGATTATTGTGTAGAAGAGTTATCTTTACAAGAGTTAATAGACAGACAGGCAGGAGCTTGGAAATGGAATGGTTCAGCTTTTATAGTAGCAGTTGTAAAATTGTATAAAAAAGATTTGTTTGAAGATGTTTCATTTACTCATGGTAGAAGATTTGATGATGAAGCTTCTACCCATAGACTGTTTTTAAGAAGTAAAAAAACAGTGTTTATCAATGATAATCTTTATATCTATAGAAGACGTTCAGGTAGTATCATGAGATCTGAATTTGATCTTTCTTGGGTAAGAGATTTGGTTGAAGTATTTTCCAAGAAAATATCAGATCTTGTTTTAGCTGGAGTAGATGTCTCAGTTATGCGTATTCGATTTGTCAACCTTTTAAAGGATTACAAACAAACTTTAGAATACCATCAATTAACAGATACTGAGGAATATAAAGATATTTGTTTTAGATTGAAGCTCTTTTTTGAAGCAGAACAAAACTAAAGTTGTAACATCACTATTTTTATTACAAAAGATTAGATTAACAGTAAGAGAGAAGGATTATTTTGTGAAAAAAATTTACTCATCAATGGCAGTAAAAAAAGGATTAACAACCTTATTTCTGCTGTTTATTTATGTATTGGGAAGTCGTATTACCCTTCCTTTTGTTGATTTGAATAGTAGAGACTTTCTAGGTGGGTCAACGGCATATTTGGCGTTTTCAACTGCCCTTCTAGGAGGAAATCTGAGAAGTCTATCTCTATTTTCTATAGGCCTTTCACCATGGATGTCATCAATGATTTTATGGCAACTACTTTCCTTTTCTAAGAAATTGAATATTTCTTCGGGTGCAGTAGAAGTTCAAGATAGAAGGAAGATGTATTTAACACTGGTTATTGCTTTGATCCAATCTTTAGCGCTCTCGTTGAATCTACCAACCCAGCATCTTTATTCATCACTCTTGGTAACTGTATTAAATACTATGTTATTAATAGCAGGAGCCTTTTTCCTAGTATGGTTATCAGATTTAAACGCGCAACTTGGAGTAGGTGGCTCGGTGGTCATTTTACTGTCTAGTATTGTTTTAAATATTCCACAAGATATTTTAAGTACATTTCAGTTTGTTCGAATTTCTCTGGGAATAATGATATTGATTGCATTGACCAGTATTGTATTGACCTATATGATGGTGCTCATGTATAGAGCGCGTTATCGTATACCAGTTCATAAAATTGGCTTACGTAGTCGGTTTAAGCGTTATTCTTATTTTGAAATAATGTTAAATCCAGCTGGTGGTATGCCATTTATGTATGTGATGAGTTTTTTAAGTTTGCCTACCTATATCTTTTTATTGTTACAGACTCTTTTTCCAAAGTCATCAGTCTTCTCTGAACTATCAGCTCAATATGGAGTCGGAAGACCATTATGGATTTACTCATACATTGCCATGATTTTTTTATTTAGTATTGCTTTTGCTTTTGTCAATATGAGTGGTGATCAACTATCAGATCGTATGAAGAAATCTGGGGAGTATATATATGGAGTTTATCCAGGTGAGGAAACAAGTCGTTTTATTAATCGATTGATCTTGCGCTTTTCGATTATAGGGGGAACTTTTAATGTGTTGATGGCGGGTACTCCAATGTTATTTGTTTTATCTGATGAAAAGTTGTTGAGGATTGCCATGATTCCAGGTTTATTTATGATGTTTGGTGGTATGATTTTTACAATCAAAGATGAAATGAAGGCTTTGAGACTAAATGAAACCTATAAACCCTTGATTTAGGAGGCTTTTATGTATTATTTTATTCCAGCTTGGTATGGTTCAGGCCGTCAATGGCACGCGGATATGACTCCATGGTATTATTCTTCTTTTAGATTTGAATTTGATGATACTTTCAATCAAATTAGGCTTTTTCAAAGACAAGAGATAGCATCTCGACTATTAGTCTTGTCCTATCAGCCACATTTGCGTTACTTTTTACATAGACATGGTGTCTTAGAGACAGAAGTCTATTCTATCTTTGATGATATGCAAGATTTGCAAGAACCCCACACTCAGGTTCTCAATATAAGAGATATAGAGTGGGATAGTGATTGTCAATTTCTTTATAGTCCTTTTGCGATAGTGGTTCAAAAAAATGGTAAAAAGTATGCAAAGGTGGAGCATGGAGTAGAAGGATTTATCAGTGATATCCAATACTTTGATAAGAATGGCCAGATAAGTCAGCACTATATTATGGATGACCGTGGGTTTGTATCCAGTGTCATTTATTTTGATAATGGACAACCTACCTATCAAGACTATTTAGATCCGAAAGGTCTCTGGCGCTTTAGAGAGCATTTAAACGAGGGAGGACGAGTAGAGGTAAATCCAATATTTGGCTATCGTTTTAAACAGCTTCACTACGCGGATATAAGTCAATTGATCGCAGAATATTTTGATAAATATCTGCAAAAGAAACAGAAAAAACAGGATATTTTCATCATCCCTTCTCATCCTCATCATGACCAATTTCTCTTCAGTTGTTTACCAAGTGATACTGCTAAAATTTTGAGTCTTTTCATTAATCGGAATGCTCAAGCTAGTTTTAAAGATTTAGCTCCATCATTTGAACAAGCAGACATAGTCTTAGTGGATAGAGAGGATAGTTTACAACTCTTGCAGGAACTATATCCTAAACTATCAGATAAGTTTTATCATCTTTCTCCTTTTGATACGCGTTTACGACTAGGTAGAAGTCAGACTCGGAAAGAATCGATTATTTACTATCAATTAGATTTTTCTGAAGGAATTGATAGACAAGCCCTATTTCAGGTTTTATCATTTATTGCTGAAACTAAAAATACAGAAGTCATTTTTGGGGCCTTTTCTGCTAGTCAGAACCAAATGGAAGAAGTGGAATTACTTGTCAATGAAATCATTCAAGAACAAATCCACACTGATAGTTTAGAAAAAGGAATAGACTACGGTGGGGCAGAAAATCCTTTAGAAGAAAATCAAGAGCAGGAACTACGTTTTCAATTTGTCAATATGAATGATGAATTGGATTTGATTAAGACACTCGAGTTTGTTCGTTTGATTGTGGATCTCAATAAACAACCACACATCTATACTCAAATAGCAGGTATCAGTGCGGGAATTCCTCAAATTAATCTGGTTGAAACCGTCTATGTGGAACATTTGAAAAATGGTTATTTGATTTCAGATGTGACGGAATTTTCCAAGGCGGCACATTACTATACAGATAAACTGAAAGAATGGAATCAAGCATTAGTATACTCTATTGATAAAATCAAGGAACATACTGGTCAACGTTTCTTAGATAAATTGCATCAGTGGATTGAGGAGGTTACAGATGTCAAAGGACTATAAAATCCTACAGATAGGGATTGATAATTGGGCTCACCATTATGAAATTCCTGAAAATATGGATTGGTATTACTTCTGTCCAAACTCATCTCTTGCTCTTCGTAAAATGATAGAAATGGATAGCATCACAAATTTTCATGCAATCTTGATAGAGAATGGTCAGTATCTAGCTGATTTACTACCTTTTAGTTATCAGATTGAGCCGTATACTCTTTTTTATAATCAAGATTATAAAACGACAGATTTGACTATTCTTGATTGCTTAAAAAAACGATGTGCTCAGGCTGTAGATTTCTCCGATCCTCAGCAATTAGTCAATGATTTGTCCACTTCTCTCTTTGGTGGAGGTTACGGTGATAAACTATTTCCATCTGGTATCCAAATTCATCCCTCCTTTAAAGGTTCTATTTCTTATCAAGGATTTGAACACGTGACTCTAGAAGGGAATTTTGGAGAGGATTTCCAACAACTAGCTTACTGGTCCTATAATTTTATGGTCGATAAAAATTTACCCATAGAACTATGGTTAGAGTACAAAAAACAAGGAAATTTTGAGTTTAGGTTGGTGATTCGCAAGATATGGAATGGTTCAGTGGATGAATTTTTTGAAGAGGAAGTTTATTCAGAAGCTGATTTAGAAAAATCTATTATTATGAATAGTAAAGATAGTAATTACTTGTTATTTATATCAATTGAGGCATGTGGGAATGGGAAACTCCAGTTAGGGAATCTTCACCAACGTTGGAGCCGAAAACAGTTTGGGAAATTTGTCCTTGGTGGTAACATATTACATGACGAAAATCGAGATGAAATTAATTACTTTTTCCATCCGGGTGATTTTAAGCCACCTTTAGCTGTTTACTTTTCAGGTTTTCGTCCAGCTGAGGGATTTGAAGGATATTTTATGATGAAAAATTTAGGATGTCCATTTCTTTTATTTTCGGATCCTCGTCTTGTGGGTGGAGCCTTTTACTTAGGTAGTGAAGGATTAGAGAATAAGATTAAGGAAACCATTCAATATTATTTGGATTATCTTGGTTTGACATCTAAAGATTTAATTTTATCAGGCTTATCAATGGGAACTTTTCCATCGCTCTACTATGGAGCCACTTTTGAACCGCGTGCAGTTATTGTCGGGAAGCCACTAGCTAACATTGGGACTATTGCAAGACGAGGGCGTTTAGAGGCACCAGGAGTATTTAATACAGGATTTGATGTACTGAGACATCAGACGGGCGGAGTTAGTCCCCAGCATATGGAAGATCTGGATCAAACTTTTTGGAATGCTTTTAAAAAGGCTGATTTCACCCAGACAATTTTTGGTTTGTCCTATATGAAGGATGAAGATATGGACAGCAAAGCCTACGATCAGTTAGTAGAACATCTTTGCCATACAGGGGCTAAGATTTTGTCTAAAGGCACAGATGGACGACATAATGATGATACAGATACCAATGTTGCTTGGTTTCTACATTTTTATCGTATGATTTTGGAATCAGATTTTGGAAGGTTGGACAAATGATTATCAATCAGAGAACAGACATTAAGTGGGGAGAAGTAGGGGGGACATTTATGTATGGTAGTAAGGTAACCTATTATGAAGACAAACATATTAGTCTATATAATCCCTTAGTGACATCAGGAGAAATCTTAAAAACATGGTTTTCTGATGTCAATTACCAGGCTGCTCGTACTCAGCCTAGCCTCCCTTTGTTAAAAAGAAATCACGATTATCAATTATGCATGAATTTTGAATGCCAACCTACAAATGGAGTTTATACAAAGATTGCCTTTTTTGATAGATACGGAGATGTGATTGAAGAGAAAATTGAAAAAATGAAAGTCTTTGATTTTACTTATCCTGATGATACCTATACCTACCAAGTTTCCCTTCTAAGTGCTGGTTTTGAGTCCTTGGATTTCTATTCTTTTTCTATTAAGGAGATGAATCGTGTTTAAAGGTTTATATCAAGATTTCCAACTTCGTAAAGTCAAAAGAATTTTAAAGAAGATTAATGCCCTTAAAGGAACGATGAAGTCTTTATCAGACCAAGAACTAGCGGCAAAAACAGTGGAGTTTCGTCAACGTCTTGCTGAGGGTGAAACTCTTGACGACCTCTTGGTAGAAGCGTTTGCAGTTGTTCGTGAAGCGGATAAACGTGTATTGGGCATGTTTCCCTATGATGTCCAAGTCATGGGAGGAATTGTTATCCATCAGGGAAATGTCGCTGAGATGAATACAGGTGAGGGAAAAACCTTGACAGCTACTATGCCTGTTTATCTCAATGCCCTGACAGGTAAAGGAACCATGCTGATTACCACTAATGACTATCTAGCTAAACGTGATGCTGAAGAGATGGGACAAGTGTATCGCTTCTTAGGATTGACAATTGGGGTACCTTTAACAGATGATCCAAAAGAGGAATTGACGCCAGAAGAGAAAAAAAGAATTTATGCATCAGACATCATCTATACAACTAATAGCAATTTAGGTTTTGATTATTTAAATGATAATCTGGCCTCAAATGAGGAAGGGAAATTTTTACGTCCCTTTGATTACGTTATTATTGACGAGATTGATGATATCCTATTGGACAGCGCTCAGACACCACTTATCATTGCAGGAGCCCCGCGTGTTCAGTCTAATCACTACGGTATTATTGATACGCTGGTAACGACTTTGGTAGAAGGAGAGGACTATATCTTTAAAGAGGAGAAGGATGAAATCTGGCTCACTACCAAGGGGGCTAAGGCTGCTGAAAGCTTCTTAGGCATAGATCATTTTTACAAGGAAGAACATGCTGTTTTTGCTCGCCATTTAGTGTATGCGATTCGAGCCCATAAACTCTTTACAAAAGACAAAGACTATGTCATTCGAGGGGATGAAATGGTACTAGTAGATAAGGGAACAGGGCGTCTAATGGAGATGACCAAACTACAGGGAGGCCTCCATCAGGCCATTGAAGCTAAGGAACATGTCAAATTATCTCCAGAAACGAGGGCCATGGCTTCCATCACCTATCAGAGTCTTTTTAAAATGTTTAATAAGATATCTGGTATGACAGGGACAGGTAAGGTCGCGGAAAAAGAGTTTATTGAAACCTACAATATGTCTGTAGTGCGCATTCCAACCAATCGTCCGAGACAACGGATTGACTATCCAGATAATCTCTATATCACTTTACCTGAAAAAGTGTATGCATCCTTGGAGTACATCAAGGAATACCATGCTAAGGGAAATCCCTTACTCGTTTTTGTAGGTTCAGTTGAAATGTCTCAGCTTTATTCATCACTCTTGCTCCGTGAAGGGATTGCACATAACGTTCTCAATGCCAATAATGCGGCGCGTGAGGCCCAAATCATCGCAGAATCAGGTCAGATGGGAGCTGTAACAGTGGCAACCTCTATGGCAGGACGTGGGACAGATATCAAGCTTGGTAAAGGAGTTGCAGAACTTGGTGGCTTGATTGTTATTGGGACTGAGAGGATGGAAAGTCAGCGGATTGACTTGCAAATTCGTGGACGCTCTGGTCGTCAGGGAGATCCTGGGATGAGTAAGTTCTTTGTATCCTTAGAGGACGATGTTATTAAGAAATTTGGTCCTTCTTGGGTTCATAAAAAGTATAAAGACTACCAAGTTAAAGATATGACTCAACCGGAAGTACTGAAAGGTCGTAAATATCGGAAGCTAGTAGAAAAGGCTCAGCATGCTAGTGATAGTGCTGGACGTACGGCGCGTCGTCAGACACTAGAATATGCGGAGAGTATGAATATTCAACGGGATATGATTTATAAGGAGCGTAATCGTCTAATAGATGGTTCTCGTGACTTAGAAGATGTTGTTGATGAAATCATTGCTAGCTACATAGATCAAGTGACTTCTTCAGACTATGAAAGCCGAGAGCTACTCTTCCACTTCATTGTGACCAATATTAGTTTCCATATTAAAGAAGTTCCAGACTATGTAAATGTGACTGACAAAATCGCAGTTCGTAGCTTTATGAAGCAGGTGATTGATAAAGAACTTTCTGAAAAGAAAGAATTACTTGATCAGCATGGTCTGTATGAACAGTATTTACGACTTTCTATGCTCAAGGCTATTGATGACAACTGGGTAGAGCAGGTAGACTATCTCCAACAGTTATCGATGGCTATCGGTGGCCAGTCTGCTAGTCAGAAAAACCCGATCGTAGAGTACTATCAAGAAGCCTACGCAGGTTTTGAAGCCATGAAAGAACAGATTCGGTCTGATATGGTACGTAATCTTTTGATGGGACTTGTTGAAGTTACTTCTAAAGGTGAAATTATGACTCATTTCCCATAAGAGGAGAATATATGACAATTTATAACATAAATTTAGGAATTGGTTGGGCTAGCAGTGGTGTTGAATATGCCCAAGCCTATCGTGCGGGTGTTTTTCGGAAATTAAATCTGTCCTCTAAGTTTATCTTTACAGATATGATTTTAGCCGATAATATTCAGTACTTAACAGCTAATATTGGTTTTGATGATGATCAAGTGATTTGGCTTTATAATCATTTTACAGACATCAAGATTGCACCGACTAGCGTGACAGTGGATGATGTCTTGGCTTACTTTGGTGGCATTGAAAGTCGTAGAGAAAAGAATGGCAAGGTTTTACGTGTCTTCTTTTCTGATCAAGATAAGTTTGTTACCTGTTATTTGGTGGATGAGCATAAGGACTTGGTTCAACATGCAGAGTATGTTTTTAAAGGAAAATTGATTCGAAAGGATTACTTTTCTTACACGCGTTATTGTAGCGAGTATTTTGCTCCCAAGGACAATGTTGCAGTCCTATACCAAAGAACTTTCTATAATGAAGACGGAACTCCAGCCTATGATATCTTGATGAATCAAGGAAAGGAAGAAGTTTATCGTTTCGAGGACAAGATTTTCTATGGGAAGCAAGCCTTTATGCGTGCCTTTATGAAATCCTTGAATTTGAACAAGTCTGATTTGGTCATTCTTGATAGAGAGACAGGCATTGGACAGGTTGTTTTTGAGGAAGCACAGGTAGCGCATTTAGCTGTAGTTGTTCATGCGGAGCATTATAGTGAAAATGCTACAAATGAGGACTATATCCTTTGGAATAACTATTACGACTATCAGTTTACCAATGCAGATAAGGTTGATTTCTTTATCGTATCAACTGACAGACAGAATGAAGTGTTGCAAGAGCAATTTGCCAAATATACTCAGCATCGTCCAAAGATTGTTACCATTCCTGTAGGAAGTATTGATGCTTTAACTGAGTCAAGTCAAGGACGTAAGCCATTTTCTTTGATTACGGCTTCGCGTCTTGCCAAAGAAAAACATATTGATTGGTTGGTCAAGGCGGTTATCGAGGCTCGTAAGGAAATCCCTGAATTAACCTTTGATATTTATGGTAGTGGTGGAGAAGATTCTCTGCTCAGAGAAATTATTGCAAATCATCAGGCTGAGAATTATATCCAGCTCAAGGGGCATGCGGAACTTTCACAGATTTATAGCCAGTATGAGGTTTACTTGACTGCTTCAACCAGTGAAGGTTTTGGTTTGACCTTGATGGAAGCTATTGGTTCAGGTCTACCCTTAATCGGTTTTGATGTACCTTATGGCAATCAGACCTTTATAGAAGATGGGCAAAATGGTTATTTGATTCCAAGTTCATCTGACCATGTAGAAGATCAAATCAAGCAAGCTTATGCAGCTAAGATTTGTCAATTGTATCAGGAAAATCGTTTGGAAGCTATGCGGGCCCATTCTTACCAAATTGCAGAAGGTTTCTTAACCGAAGAAATTTTAGAAAAGTGGAAGAAAACAGTAGAGGAGGTGCTCCATGATTGAACTTTATGATCGTTATAGTCAGGAAAGTCGAGATTTACATGAAAGTCTAGTAGCTACTGGTCTTTCTCAACTTGGAGTAGTCATCGATGCAGATGGTTTTCTGCCTGATGGTCTGGTTTCTCCTTTTACCTATTATCTAGGTTACGAGGATGGAAAACCTCTCTATTTTAACCAAGTCCCTGTTCCAGCTTTTTGGGAAATCTCAGGAAATAATCAGTCTGCTCGTATTGAAGATATGACACAAGAGAGAGCTGTCATTCATTATGCTGATGGAATGCAGGCTCGCTTGGTTAAACAAGTAGATTGGAAAGACTTGGAAGGAAGAGTACGTCAGGTTGATCATTATAATCGCTTTGGTTCTTGTTTTGCTACAACGACTCATAGCGCTGATAGTGAACCGATTATGACGGTTTACCAAGATGTCAATGGTCAGGAGGTTTTACTTGAAAACCATGTGACAGGCGATATCTTATTGACCTTACCTAGTCAGTCTATGCGTTACTTTGCAAATAAGGTTGAATTTATCACCTTCTTTTTGCAAGATTTGGAAATAGATACCAGTCAGCTTATCTTTAATACTCTAGCGACTCCTTTCTTGGTTTCCTTCCATCATCCAGATAAATCTGGTTCAGATGTTTTGGTTTGGCAGGAACCTCTCTATGATGCTATTCCAGGCAATATGCAGTTGATTTTAGAAAATGATGATGTGCGTACTAAGAAGATCATCATTCCCAACAAGGCAACTTATGAACGTGCTTTAGAGTTGACTGATGAGAAATACCATGATCAGTTTGTGCATTTAGGTTACCATTATCAGTTTAAACGTGATAATTTCCTTCGAAGAGATGCCTTAATCTTGACTAATTCAGATCAGATTGAGCAAGTGGAAGCAATCGTAGAAGCCTTGCCTGATGTTACCTTCCGTATCGCAGCAGTGACAGAGATGTCTTCTAAGTTATTAGATATGCTTCGTTATCCTAATGTGGTCCTTTACCAGAACGCTAGTCCACAGAAGATTCAAGAGCTCTATCAATTGTCGGATATTTACTTGGATATAAACCACAGTAATGAGTTGCTACAGGCAGTACGTCAGGCCTTTGAGCACAATCTCTTGATTCTTGGATTTAATCAGACAGTGCACAATAGACTTTATATCGCTCCAGATTATCTATTTGAAAGTAGTGAAGTTTCTGCTTTGGTTGAGACCGTTAAACTGGCTCTTTCAGATGTTGATCAAATGCGTCAGGCACTTGGAAAGCAAGGTCAACATGCAAATTATGTTGACTTGGTGAGATATCAGGAAACCATGCAAACTGTTTTAGGAGGCTAATATGTCAGACGAAGATTTATTTTACAAAGACGTTGAAGGTCGCATGGAAGAGTTGAAACAAAAACCTATCAAGAAAGAAAAAGAAACCCGAGGGGAAAAGATTAGTAAGACTTTTTCACTTTTACTGGGTTTAATGATTCTGATTGGTTTACTCTTTACTTTGCTGGGAATTTTGAGGTAGGCCTATGATTGAAATACTAATTGTTTTAGCTATTGTCCTATCTCTCGCTTTGATTGTATTGGTAACCATACAACCCCGTCAAAATCAACTCTTTTCCATGGATGCCACTAGTAATATTGGTAAACCAAGTTACTGGCAGAGCAACACCTTGGTAAAGGTTCTCACTTTATTGGTGAGTTTGGCCTTATTCGTCCTATTACTAACCTTTATGGTACTAACTTACAAATAAAAGAAAACTTCAGAGATTCACTTTTTGTGACTGGTCTGAAGTTTTCTTTTTTACTGTCCATATTTTTGATAAAAGTCAACTTTTACTTGGATGAAGGTTTTGGCTTCGCGTAGGAGTTGAAGAAGGGTGGCACGGGTTTCAAATTCTTCTCTTGTTTTGGGTAGATTGCGATTACGGAAGACTTCCAGATAGCGCTCGATTTCATCTAGCAAATCAGAAGCAGGATTGGTCTGGCTCAGTTGGCCTGCAATTTTTGAAAAGAGTTGGGCTAAAATCAGGCTTTCACTAGCAGCAAGGTGACAGGTGTTGATCTGCTGGGCCATGTTTCTCAGGATACGACTTTGTCGCTGTCTCATCTCAAAGTAGTGGATATGGTAGTCGGTCTGGTGAAAGAGGTGGTCAGAGTGATCTAGGTAGACCAGTTTGAGTGCTTCTTCTAAAAGAGTGTCCAATTCTTCTACCAGCTGTGCTCGGTTGCGGCCGTCCCCTCTGGATAAATAATATTTGAAGCGCTGGAGGATATCTTTTAACTTTTCTTCCACCAGCGTGTGGTAGTGCTGGATTTTCTCTTCTCGTGAAGGCATGTAGAGATTGACCAGTAAAGCAAATCCTGTACCGATTGCAAAGAGAAGGAATTCGTTGACTAGAAGGTTTGGTGAGGTTGACTCTTGCACCAAGAGATGGCTGACCAAAACAGTGCTTGGTGTGATACCAATTTCCCAGTTCATCTTGTAGGCTAGAGGCACATAAAGGGCCAGATAGAGGCCAAGGCTCCAGATATGAAATCCGCTCAAGTGAAAAGCCAGAACACCGATAGCTAGAGCTAGAAGCATGGAAAAGAGCCGATTACGGGCCAGTTTTAAGGTGCTTCTACGGGTATCAGATAGGCTCAAGAGAGCGATAATTCCAGCTGAAACTGCCGAGGAAAGATTGAGAAAATAAGCAAGAAGACAGGCAAGACAGGTAGCTAAGATGAGCTTGGTCGTACGTTGGATAATAGACATAAGAATTTCCTAATAAGTTAGAATAAAAGCGTAAAAGACAAGACCTGAGAGGCTTGCCTTTATGAGTTATTTTTTACGGGCTGCTGCGTATTCGGCAACGGCAGTAAAGAGGACGTCTGTAGAAGAGTTGAGGGCTGTTTCACATGAGTCTTGGATGACCCCAATCACAAAACCAACTCCGACAACTTGCATAGCAATATCGTTAGAAATACCGAAAAGGCTACAAGCAACTGGGATAAGAAGGAGGGAACCTCCCGCAATACCAGAAGCACCACAGGCTGAAATAGCTGCTACCACACTGAGGACAAAGGCTGTGGCAAAGTCAACAGGGATTCCAAGAGTATTTACTGCAGCAAGGGTCAAAACGTTAATAGTAATGGCTGCTCCGGCCATGTTGATAGTAGAACCAAGTGGGATAGAAACAGAATAGGTATCTGGGTTGAGTCCAAGGTCATGGCAGAGTTTCATGTTGACAGGGATGTTAGCCGCAGAACTACGAGTGAAGAAGGCTGTTACACCGCTGACACGCAAACATTTCCAAACGAGGGGATAAGGATTTCTCTTCATAAAGAGAAAGGCAATCAATGGATTGACTACTAGGGCCACAAAGAACATGGTTGTTACTAAGAGGGCAAGCAAGATTCCATAGTTAGCTAGACTTCCGATTCCCTTATCAGAAATGGTTTTAAAGACAAGGCCAAGGATTCCAAATGGAGCTAGGTTAATGATCCATTCGACAATCTTAGAAGTCACATCAGCCATGGTTTTCAGTAATTCTTTACTGTTTTTACTTGCCTCTCTCATAGCAATCCCGAAAACAACTGCCCAAGATAAGATACCGATGTAGTTAGCAGTAACGAGGGCATTGACTGGATTGTCAACCAGTTTGAGCAAGAGGTTACTGAGGACCTGGCCAATTCCATCTGGTGGTGCAATTTCTGTATTGGTACTATTCAAGGTAATCTCGACAGGGACAATGAAGCTTGCTAGGACAGCAACAAGTGCTGCTGCAAAGGTTCCCACTAAATAAAGGAAGATAACCGTTTTCATATTGCTATCTTGTCCTTTGTGATGTTGGGAAAGGGCATTGGCAACGAGTGCAAAGACTAGAATAGGTGCGATGGCTTTGAGACCACCAACAAATAGATCTCCGAGTAGACCAATTCCTGAAACAGTAGGAAATGTCAGTCCAAGGATTCCTCCGACAAGCATGCCAATCAAAATACGTTTGATCAGGCTTGCTTTATTCCAAGCATGAATGAATTTTTTCATAACAATCTCCTTTGTTGTGTAATGTTTATGATTATAGTATAAATATTAAGTAAAATCAAGAATTTTCTGTCTATTTTTGAAATTATTTTTGAATATTTATGGAGACTGGCACTTTATGAAAGTATGGTATAATGAATGAAAGGAGTTTTCTATGCAAGAATTTATTCAAACCTATCTCAATAAGCTTAATATTACAGCGATTATCGAGAATATCTTAACCAAGCTACTTTCTCTTTTATTCTTATTTTTGATCTTTTATATAGCTAAGAAATTGCTCCATACCATGGTGCAGAAAATTGTTAAACCTTCTCTAAAAATGTCTCACCATGATGTCGGGCGTCAGAAAACCATTTCACGTTTATTAGAAAATGTGTTTAATTATACCCTATATTTCTTTTTACTTTACTGCATTTTGTCGATTTTAGGTTTGCCAGTTTCTAGTTTGCTGGCAGGTGCTGGGATTGCTGGAGTGGCCATTGGTATGGGAGCCCAAGGTTTTCTGTCTGATGTTATCAATGGCTTTTTCATCCTCTTTGAACGTCAACTGGATGTGGGAGATGAGGTCGTTCTGACAAATGGTCCTATTACTGTATCGGGCAAGGTTGTCAGCGTTGGTATTCGAACAACGCAACTCAGAGGAGAAGACGGAGTTCTGCACTTCGTTCCCAATCGGAATATCACCGTTGTCAGCAATTTCTCTCGGACAGACCAGGCCTGAAATTTTAGCAGATTTATGGTACAATAGAAAGAGTTTGGTAAAGGAGAGAAGATGTTTTTAGAAAAACAGTTGGGTAATGGTTGCGCCTGGATTAACCTAGATTTAGACAAGCTGAAAAAACTAGAGGATCTTTCTGAAATCTACGGTTTGGACAAGGAAACCATCGAATATGCGCTGGATAGAAATGAGCGTGCCCACATGGATTATCACCGTGAAAATGGGACTGTGACCTTTATCTACAATGTCTTGAACTTGAAAAAGGATAAGGCATACTATGAAGCCTTTCCCATGACCTTTATCGTGGAACATCGTCGCCTGATTACCATTAGTAATACCAAGAACGCCTATGTCATTGAACAAATGACCCGTTATCTGGAGAGTCATGACACGCTTTCGATTTACAAGTTTCTCTTTGCCAGTCTGGAAATCATCAGCAATGCCTATTATCCTGTCATCGAGCAGATGGACAAGAGTAAGGACGAGGTCAATGGTCTCTTGCGTCAGCGAACAACTAAGAAAAATCTTTTTGCGTTGTCCGACTTGGAGACTGGTATGGTTTACCTCACTGCAGCTGCCAAGCAAAATCGCATGTTGCTGGAACATATCCAAGGGCATGCCCTCTATCGCAGTTTTAACGAGATTGAGAGAGAGCAGTTTGATGATGCCATGATTGAGGCTCATCAGCTGGTATCCATGACGGATTTGATTTCTCAAGTCCTCCAACAACTATCCGCATCTTACAATAACATCCTAAACAACAACCTGAATGATAATTTGACAACCTTGACTATCATTTCAGTCTTGCTAGCAGTTTTAGCAGTTGTGACAGGCTTTTTCGGAATGAATGTTCCCCTACCTTTAACAGATGAGCCCCATGCTTGGCTCTACATCAGTTTAGCCAGTGCAGGTTTATGGATTGTTTTGTCATTATTATTGAGGAAAATTGCGAAAAAAAGTTAAGAAAAGGAGCCAGAATGGCGATTGAAAATTACATGCCAGATTTTGCTGTGGAAGCAGTCTATGATCTGACAGTCCCAAGCCTGCAGGCGCAGGGAATCAAGGCTGTTTTGGTCGATTTGGACAATACTCTCATTGCTTGGAACAATCCTGATGGTACGCCAGAGATGAAACAATGGCTACATGACCTTCGGGACGCGGGTATTCGCATTATCGTAGTCTCAAATAACACTAAAAAACGCGTCCAACGCGCAGTTGAGAAGTTTGGAATTGACTACGTTTATTGGGCTCTGAAGCCTTTCACATTTGGAATAGACCGTGCCATGAAGGAATTTCACTATGAGAAAAGTGAAGTGGTCATGGTTGGCGACCAGCTCATGACAGATATACGAGCAGCCCACCGTGCTGGCATTCGCTCGATTTTAGTCAAACCCTTGGTCCAACACGACTCGATCAAAACGCAGATTAACCGAGCTCGCGAGCGTCATGTCATGCGAAAAATCACTGAAAAGTACGGACCAATCACATATAAAAAAGGAATTTAACTATGGAAGAAATTCTCTGTATTGGTTGTGGAGCAACCATTCAGACAACAGACAAGGCTGGTCTTGGATTTACCCCCCAGTCGGCACTTGAAAAAGGTTTGGAGACTGGCGAAGTCTATTGTCAACGTTGTTTCCGTCTCCGCCACTACAATGAAATCACAGATGTTCAGTTGACGGATGATGATTTCCTCAAGCTCTTGCACGAGGTGGGAGACAGTGATGCCTTAGTGGTCAATGTCATTGATATCTTTGACTTTAATGGCTCTGTCATCCCAGGTTTACCACGCTTTGTATCGGGCAATGATGTCCTCTTGGTCGGAAATAAAAAAGATATCCTTCCTAAGTCAGTTAAGCCGAGCAAGATTAGCCAGTGGCTCATGGAACGTGCCCACGAAGAAGGGCTTCGTCCTGTGGATGTCGTCCTAACTTCAGCTCAAAACAAACATGCCATTAAGGAAGTCATTGACAAGATTGAACACTACCGTAAGGGCCGTGATGTCTATGTGGTCGGTGTAACCAACGTTGGAAAATCAACCCTTATCAATGCCATTATCCAAGAAATCACGGGTGACCAGAATGTCATTACGACTTCGCGTTTCCCAGGGACAACCTTGGACAAGATTGAGATTCCGCTTGATGACGGATCTTATATTTACGATACGCCGGGAATCATCCACCGTCACCAGATGGCCCACTACTTGACGGCCAAAAACCTCAAGTATGTCAGCCCTAAAAAGGAAATCAAACCTAAAACCTATCAGCTCAATCCTGAACAGACTCTGTTTCTAGGCGGTCTCGGACGCTTTGACTTCATTGCAGGTGAAAAGCAAGGATTTACAGCTTTCTTTGACAATGAACTCAAACTCCACCGAACCAAGCTAGAAGGTGCTAGTGCTTTCTACGACAAGCACCTCGGAACCCTCCTCACACCACCAAATAGCAAGGAAAAAGAAGATTTTCCAAAACTAGTTCAGCATGTATTTACCATCAAGGACAAGACCGACCTAGTGATTTCAGGCCTAGGCTGGATCCGCGTAACAGGCACAGCTAAAGTCGCCGTCTGGGCACCAGAAGGCGTCGCCGTCGTCACACGAAAAGCAATTATTTAAACACAGAAAGGAAAGGGTTGTCTTTATTAAGGCGAGCGTTGCGAGCCCGTAGAGAATACTTTTCGCCGTGGTGTCAGTTGGTACAAGTGATTGTACCAACTGCGGAAAATTTGAGACCATAGACTCAAATTTTAGTCATGAAAGTCCGAAGGACTTTGCTGACGTCCGCCACCACTTTAGAAAAGTATAAAAAGAAACTCTTTTAAGAAATTATGTCATTAACATCAAAACAACGTGCCTTCCTCAACAGTCAGGCACACACCCTCAAACCCATTATCCAAATCGGGAAAAATGGACTTAACGACCAAATTAAAACCAGCGTCCGTCAAGCACTTGACGCACGCGAATTGATCAAGGTTACTCTTTTGCAAAACACAGATGAAAACATCCACGAAGTAGCTGAAATCTTGGAAGAAGAAATCGGTGTGGACACAGTCCAAAAAATCGGACGCATCTTGATTTTGTTTAAACAATCTAGCAAGAAAGAGAATCGCAAGATTTCTAAAAAAGTCAAAGAAATCTAAAAACTATACTCCAAATAACTGTTTTTACAGAGAAATAAAGGAGACTAGCCTATGGCAATCGAACTATTGACTCCCTTTACCAAGGTAGAGTTGGAGCCAGAAATAAAGGAGAAAAAACGCAAACAAGTCGGGATTTTAGGGGGGAATTTTAACCCAGTTCACAATGCCCATTTGATTGTTGCGGACCAAGTACGTCAGCAGTTGGGACTGGACCAGGTCTTGCTCATGCCTGAATACCAACCTCCTCATGTGGACAAAAAAGAAACCATCCCTGAACACCATCGTCTCAAGATGCTTGAGTTGGCGATTGAGGGGATTGAGGGTCTGGGCATTGAAACTATTGAGTTGGAGCGCAAGGGTATTTCATATACCTATGACACCATGAAGCTTTTAACTGAGAAGAATCCAGACACGGATTACTACTTCATTATTGGCGCTGATATGGTGGACTATCTGCCTAAGTGGTACCGAATTGATGAATTGGTTGACATGGTTCAGTTTGTAGGGGTTCAGCGCCCACGCTATAAGGCTGGAACTTCCTATTCCGTTATCTGGGTGGATGTGCCTCTCATGGATATTTCGTCTAGCATGGTGCGTGACTTCCTTGCCCAAGGTCGGAAACCCAACTTTCTCCTGCCTCAGCCTGTGCTAGACTACATCGAGAAAGAGGGGCTTTACTGATGGCCTATCAAGACTATATTAACTGTTCCCGTGAGGCTTTGTTGGAAAAAATGGCAGAGCTTCTACCCGAGAAACGGTTAACCCATTGCTTGGGTGTGGAGCGTGCAGCCATAGAACTGGCTCAGCGATTTGGAGTCGATACTGAGAAAGCAGGACTAGCAGGCCTTCTTCATGACTACGCTAAGAAGCTGTCAGATCAGGAATTTTTGGACTTGATTGACCGTTATCAGCTAGACCCTGACCTCAAAAACTGGGGTAATAATGTCTGGCATGGTATGGTCGGAATTTACAAGATTCAAGAAGACTTGGATTTGAAAGATCCTGAAATTTTACGGGCTATCGAAATTCATACAGTCGGAGCAAGTCAGATGACGGACCTTGATAAGGTAATTTACGTCGCAGACTATATCGAGCATAATCGTGCCTTTCCTGGAGTGGATGTAGCGCGTGAGATTGCAGGTCTATCGCTCAATAAGGCAGTGGCCTACGAAACAGCTCGTACCGTGGAGCATCTAGCTCATCAGGGATTCCCTATCTATCCCCAAACCCTTGAAACCTATAACGCCTATGTGCACTATTTGAAAGAGGACTAAATGAAAACGGCTTTTATAATCATTGATGTTCAGAATATTTTAGTGGAAACCGGTTTTCAGACAAATAGTCTATTGGACAAAATTTCTTATTTACAAAACCAGGCTAGAAGCAAGAATATCGAAATTATTTATGTTCAACATATTGAGGACTCTGAAGCTCAAACATCAGAAGATTGGCAGTTATCTGAGCTTTTAAATCGAAAACCTAATGAAAAGGTCTTTCAGAAGAAGTATAACAGTATTTTCAAAGAAACGGGTTTAAAAGAATACTTGGATAAACAGGGGATTGAAAAATTAGTTTTATGTGGTATGCAGACAGAATATTGTGTGGATACCTCTGTCAAGGTTGCCTTTGAATATGGCTATCAGCTTATTATTCCAGAAGGAACTTGCACAACGTTTGATGGGAAAGACATTCCAGCAGAAACGATAAATGAATTTTATGAGGGCATTTGGGAGGGGCGCTTTGCAGATGTCCTAGATTACAAACATATTTTCTAGAAAGAGGACTAAATGAACGAAAAAGAATTATTAGAACTAGTCGTGAAAGCGGCTGATGAGAAACGTGCGGATGATATCCTCGCACTTGATGTACAAGATTTGACTAGCGTGACGGACTACTTTGTTATCACTAGCTCGATGAATAGCCGTCAGTTGGACGCTATAGCTGATAATATCCGTGAAAAAGTAGCGGAAGCTGGTTTTAAAGGCAGCCATATCGAAGGCGATGCAGCGGGAGGCTGGGTTTTGCTGGACCTCGGTGCTGTCGTTGTGCATATCTTCTCAGAAGAAATGCGTGCCCACTATAACCTAGAGAAGCTATGGCATGAGGCAGAGTCAGTAGATATTTCAGAAGCTCTTGCTTAGAAGACGAACTCAGTTGTAGCCAACTGGGTTTTATTTGCTTATTTTAGAAAATTGGATAGAAAGGTATAGGGCGAGTGGTGTTTGCCATGGAGGCTCTTGGTATCATGATTATGGCAACTTATGAAACCTTTGCGGCTGTTTACGATGCTGTGATGGATGATAGTTTATACGATAAATGGACGGATTTTTCGCTTCGTCATTTGCCTAAGACCAAGGAGAGAAAGAAGCTTTTGGAATTGGCTTGTGGGACAGGCATTCAGTCTGTGCGCTTTTCTCAGGCTGGTTTTGATGTAACTGGACTTGATTTGAGCGCGGATATGTTGAAGATTGCTGAGAAGAGAGCTGCTTCAGCCAAACAAAAGATTGACTTTATTGAAGGCAATATGCTGGATTTGTCCAAGGCAGGTCAATACGACTTTGTCACTTGTTATTCTGACTCAATCTGCTACATGCAGGATGAGGTGGAAGTAGGAGACGTCTTTAAGGAAGTGTATAATGTCCTCAACGAAGACGGTGTTTTTATCTTTGATGTGCACTCGACCTACCAGACAGATGAAGTTTTTCCAGGTTATTCCTACCATGAAAATGCGGAAGACTTCGCCATGCTCTGGGACACCTATGAGGACGAAGCTCCTCACTCCATCGTGCATGAGTTGACTTTCTTTATCAAGGAAGCGGACGGTTCCTTTAGTCGCCACGATGAAGTGCATGAGGAGCGGACCTATGAGGTCTTGACCTATGATATCTTGCTGGAACAGGCTGGATTCAAGTCCTTCAAACTTTATGCGGACTTTGAGGACAAGGAGCCAACAGAAACTAGTACCCGTTGGTTTTTTGTGGCGCAGAAGTAGGAGAACATCATGACCATCACAGGTATTATCGCAGAGTTCAATCCTTTTCATAATGGGCACAAATACCTGCTGGATCAGGCAGAGGGGTTGAAAATCGTAGCCATGTCTGGGAATTTCATGCAGCGTGGGGAGCCTGCTATCGTGGACAAGTGGACACGGGCTCAGATGGCGCTGGAGAATGGAGCGGATCTGGTAGTGGAATTGCCCTTTTTAGTCAGTGTTCAGGCTGCGGATTTTTTTGGCCAAGGAGCTGTGGATATCTTGGCTCGCTTGGGCATTGATACTCTATCCTTTGGGACAGAAGAAGCTATGGATTACCAGAAAATCGCTGACTTATACACAGAGCAGGGTGCTGAGATGGAGAATTTTGTGGAAAATTTGCCTGATTCCCTCTCTTATCCCCAGAAGACCCAGGCCATGTGGAAGGAATTTGCAGGTCTTGATTTTTCAGGCAATACGCCCAATCATGTTCTAGCTCTAGCTTATGCCAAGGCGGTTGCGGGACGAAATATTAAGCTACATCCGATTCAGCGTCAGGGGGCGGGTTACCATTCTGTGGATAAAGATGTGGACTTTGCCTCGGCGACGGCCCTCCGTCAGCATCAATCAGACCAAGACTTCTTAGACCGCTTTATACCTTCTGTGATACTCTTTGAGCAGGCAAGTAAGGTGACCTGGGAAGACTATTTTCTTTTGCTCCGCTATCAAATCTTATCAAATCCAGACCTAACCACCATTTATCAGGTCAATCGAGAAATGGCTGTGCGCATTAATGAAGCTATTAAAACAGCACAGTCTGTAGAAGAATTGGTAGATGCGGTTGCTACCAAACGTTACACCAAGGCACGTGTCAGACGCCTCTTGACCTATAACTTGGTGCAGGCTAGAGAAAGTGACTTGCCAAAAGCCATTCATGTCCTTGGATTTACTGAAAAAGGCAGGCAACATCTCAAGTCTTTGAAAGGTCAGGTCAGTCTAGTCAGCCGAATTGGCAAAGAACCTTGGGATGTCATGACTCAAAAGGCAGACCAGATTTACCAACTGGGAAATCCAAGTATAGCAGAGCAGAATTTTGGAAGAGTGCCGATTAGAATAGAAACAAACTAAGTCTACTGAAATGTAGGCTTTTTCTCAAATCTTTACTAAACTAGGATTTCTAAGAAATAGAGATTACGCTAATAAATTATAGGTAATTAAACTCCAATTTCCCCAAAACATATTCTATTTTAGGTTTGTGAAAATCACTTTTTTATGGTAGAATGTAAAAGAATGTATGTCATTCGGAATAACAATAAAATGAGGTAAAAACATGGAAATCATGTCGCTTGCGATTGCTGTTTTTGCCGTCATCATTGGTTTAGTCATTGGATATGTCAGCATCTCAGCTAAGATGAAATCATCTCAGGAAGCTGCAGAGTTGATGCTTTTAAATGCTGAACAAGAAGCAACTAATTTACGTGGACAAGCTGAGCGTGAAGCGGATTTACTTGTTAATGAAGCCAAGCGTGAAAGCAAGTCTCTTAAAAAAGAAGCACTATTGGAGGCCAAAGAAGAAGCCAGAAAATACCGTGAAGAAGTGGACGCTGAATTCAAATCAGAACGTCAAGAACTCAAACAAATCGAAAGTCGTTTGACAGAGAGAGCTGCTAGCCTCGACCGTAAGGACGACAATTTGACGAGTAAAGAACAAACACTTGAACAAAAAGAACAAAGTATTTCTGATAGAGCGAAAAACCTTGATGCGCGTGAAGAGCAATTAGAGGAAGTCGAAAGACAAAAAGAAGCAGAACTAGAGCGTATTGGTGCCCTGTCTCAGGCAGAAGCACGAGATATTATCTTGGCACAGACAGAGGAAAACTTGACCAAGGAGATTGCCAGCCGCATTCGTGAAGCTGAGCAAGAGGTCAAGGAACGTTCTGACAAAATGGCCAAGGACATCTTGGTTCAAGCTATGCAACGTATCGCTGGTGAATATGTAGCGGAGTCGACAAACTCAACGGTTCATCTACCAGATGATACCATGA
Organism: Streptococcus mitis; assembly: GCA_032480835.1. Taxonomy (GTDB): domain Bacteria; phylum Bacillota; class Bacilli; order Lactobacillales; family Streptococcaceae; genus Streptococcus; species Streptococcus mitis_DK. Next base: position 40,826 of record JAWETZ010000007.1, on the reverse strand, counting down.
AGGGACGCATTATTGGTCGTGAAGGTCGTAACATTCGTACCTTTGAAAGTTTGACAGGGGTCGATGTGATTATCGACGATACACCAGAAGTGGTGACCTTGTCAGGTTTTGACCCGATTCGTCGTGAGATTGCCCGCATGACCATGGAAATGTTGCTCAAGGATGGTCGTATTCACCCGGCTCGTATCGAAGAGTTGGTTGAGAAAAACCGTCAAGAGATTGACAATAAGATCCGTGAATACGGTGAGGCTGCTGCCTATGAAATCGGTGCGCCGAACCTCCATCCAGACTTGATGAAGATTATGGGACGTTTGCAGTTCCGTACTTCATATGGACAAAATGTCTTGCGCCATTCGATTGAGGTTGCTAAGTTGGCTGGTATCATGGCGAGCGAACTTGGTGAAAATGCGGCTCTTGCCCGTCGTGCTGGCTTCCTTCACGACATTGGTAAAGCTATTGACCGCGAGGTTGAAGGTAGCCACGTTGAAATCGGTATGGAATTGGCACGTAAGTACAAGGAACATCCAGTTGTGGTCAATACGATTGCTAGTCACCACGGCGATGTCGAAGCCGAAAGCGTCATTGCAGTGATTGTCGCTGCAGCAGATGCCTTGAGCGCAGCCCGTCCGGGTGCTCGTAGTGAGTCTCTTGAAAGCTACATCAAGCGTCTTCATGATTTGGAAGAAATTGCGAATGGCTTTGAAGGAGTGCAAACTAGCTTTGCTCTTCAAGCAGGACGTGAAATCCGCATCATGGTCAATCCAGGACAAATCAAGGACGACAAAGTCACAATCTTGGCTCACAAAGTTCGTGAGAAAATTGAAAATAATCTCGATTATCCAGGAAATATCAAGGTAACCGTGATTCGCGAGCTTCGTGCAGTAGATTATGCTAAATAAATAAGAAAGAGCAGTTGAAAAATTACTGCTTTTTTGTTACACTAGATAGAAAGACTGTAGAAGGATAGTTTGCGCAAATTGCTACTATCTGAAGGGAAATCTTATTTTATTTTTACAGACTGACTAAAAGGAGACACAATGGCAGACCGAGGCTTACTAATCGTTTTTTCTGGTCCTTCAGGGGTTGGAAAAGGAACGGTTAGAAGAGAGATTTTTGAGAGTTCTGAAAACCAATTTCAATACTCTGTATCGATGACGACACGCGCACAACGTCCTGGAGAAGTGGACGGTGTTGACTATTTCTTCCGTACTCGCGAAGAGTTTGAAGAGCTGATTCGTCAAGGACAGATGTTAGAGTATGCTGAGTATGTCGGCAACTACTATGGAACTCCCCTGACCTATGTCAATGAAACCTTGGACAAGGGAATCGATGTTTTCCTTGAAATTGAGGTTCAGGGCGCTCTTCAGGTCAAGAAAAAGGTTCCAGATGCTGTCTTTATCTTCCTGACACCACCAGATTTGGATGAATTACAAGATCGTTTGGTAGGACGTGGAACAGACAGCGCAGAAGTGATTACCCAACGAATCGAAAAAGCCAAGGAAGAAATTGCCCTCATGCGTGAGTATGATTATGCGATTGTCAACGATCAGGTGCCCCTAGCTGCTGAGCGTGTCAAGCGTGTGATCGAAGCAGAGCACTTCCGTGTGGATCGTGTTATTGGTCACTATCAGGAGATGTTACCAAAATCTCCAACTACCCGATAAAATTTAGAAAATAGGTACAAGCAAATGATGTTAAAACCCTCTATTGATACCTTGCTCGACAAGGTTCCTTCAAAATATTCACTCGTAATCTTGGAAGCAAAACGTGCCCACGAATTGGAAGCAGGTGCGCCAGCAACTCAAGGTTTCAAATCTGAAAAATCAACTCTTCGCGCTTTAGAAGAAATCGAATCAGGAAACGTTACAATTCACCCAGATCCAGAAGGAAAACGTGAAGCAGTGCGTCGTCGTATCGAAGAAGAAAAACGCCGCAAAGAAGAAGAAGAAAAGAAAATCAAAGAGCAAATCGCTAAAGAAAAAGAAGATGGTGAAAAAATTTAAGGTTGGGGGGACTCAATCTTATTTTTTCTATTGCAAGAATGTACTGACAAGGAGGAGGTGAGAAGATGGCTATAGCCAAGATTATCGTAGATGTGCCTTTGATGCAGACGGACCAGCCCTATAGTTACAGGATTCCTGAGGAATTTGAGGGAATGCTGGAAGTTGGGATGCGGGTTCATGTGCCCTTTGGTAAGGGAAATCGCTTGATTCAAGGGATTGTTCTTGGTTTGGAGTCTCAATCGGATGAAGAAGAGATGGAGCAAGATTTAAAAGATATTGCTGAGGTGTTGGATTTTTCACCTGTTCTCACCCAAGAACAACTCTGGTTGGCTGAGGAGCTCCGCAAGTCCGTCTTCTCCTATAAAATCTCCATCCTCAAGGCCATGCTACCGGGATTTCTGAACTCCAGCTATGACAAGATTCTCTATCCTCTGGCAGGTCTGAATCAGGAAGACCGAGTGCGTCTGTTTGGTTCAGAAGATTCGCTTGCCTTTTCTTCTCTAGACCTTGCCAAACAAGCTGAAATGATGCGTTTGACTAGAAAAGGCCTACTTGGTCTGGAATATCAGGCGGTCGATCAAAAGAAGGTCAAGACCCAGTCTTGGTATGAGGTTGACCTTGTTCAGTTAGAAGGTGTCGAGATTTCTGCACGTGCCAAGAAAAAGTTGGAATTGAGAGACTATCTGCTGTCTCATCCTGAGAGTGCTTCCTTGGCTAGTTTGTTAGAATCCTACTCGCGAGAGCAAGTCAACTTCTTTGTGGAGCAAGGTGCTGTGTCCATAGTCCAAAAGGAAGTTCAACGCTCGGCTGCTTATTTTGAAGGAATTGAAGCAAGTCAGCCTTTGGAGTTGAATCCAGAGCAAAGACAGGCGCGTGATGCGGTTGTCAGTGCTATTGCTAGTCATCAGCCTCCCTTCCTCCTTCAAGGGATTACAGGAAGTGGGAAGACCGAGGTTTACTTGCAGATTATCCAAGGAGCCTTGGACAAGGGCAAGACAGCTATTTTGCTGGTGCCTGAGATTTCCCTGACTCCTCAAATGACAGAGCGATTTATCGCTCGTTTTGGGGACAAGGTGGCCATTCTTCATTCAGGCTTGTCTAATGGTGAAAAGTATGATGAATGGCGCAAGGTCGAGCGTGGCGATGCCCAAGTTGTGGTTGGCGCCAGATCGGCCATCTTTGCTCCGCTGAAAAATCTAGGTGTCATGATTATCGATGAGGAGCATGAAGCGACTTATAAGCAGGACAGTAACCCCCGTTACCATGCCAGAGAGGTGGCTATTTTACGTTCCCAATATAATCAAGCGGCCTTGGTCCTTGGTTCAGCGACACCTAGTTTGGAAAGCCGTGCGAGGGCTGGAAAAGGTGTCTATCAACACTTACGTCTGACCCAACGTGCCAATCCTTTGGCTACCATTCCTGAGGTTCAAGTGGTTGATTTTCGAGACTATATCGGACAAAATGAGACGTCAAACTTTACGCCCCCTTTGCTAGAAGCGATTCAAGACCGTCTGGATAAAAAAGAGCAGGTGGTTCTCATGCTCAATCGTCGTGGTTATTCTAGCTTTGTTATGTGTCGGGAGTGTGGGACAGTGGATACTTGTCCTAACTGTGATATTTCTCTCACCCTGCACATGGATACCAAGACCATGAACTGCCATTATTGTGGTTTTTCTAAAGACATTCCTCAGGCCTGTCCTAACTGTAAGAGCCGCAGCATTCGTTACTACGGGACAGGGACACAGAAGGCTTATGACGAGCTGGCAGAACTCTTTCCGCAGGCCCGCATTTTGCGCATGGATGTGGATACGACCCGCAAGAAAGGTAGTCACCAAGCTCTGCTTGACCAGTTTGGTCGAGGGGAAGCGGATATTTTACTAGGTACTCAGATGATTGCAAAGGGATTGGATTTTCCAAATGTGACCTTAGTCGGAGTGCTCAATGCGGATACGGCCTTGAATCTGCCTGATTTCCGTTCTTCTGAGAGAACCTTCCAGCTCTTGACTCAGGTGGCAGGCCGGGCAGGCCGTGCTGAAAAAGCAGGTCAGGTCTTGATTCAGTCTTATAATCCGCAGCATTATGCTATTCGATTTGCCAAGGATCAGGACTATGAAGGCTTTTATGCTTATGAAATGGGAATTAGACGACAACTTGGCTATCCGCCTTACTATTTCACGATTGGCATTACCCTTTCTCACAAGAAAGAAGAAGAGGTGGTCAAACGTGCCTATGAAGTTATGAACATTTTGCGGTCAGGCTTGTCAGATACCAGTAACATCCTTGGGCCGACGCCCAAACCCATTGCTCGTACCCACAACCTCTATCATTACCAGATTTTGATTAAATACCGTTTAGAAGATGAGCTGGGGCCGACTCTAAATCAGGTTCTGGCCTTGACTCAAGAACGGGAAAATAGTGAGCTCCGTCTCAGCATTGACCATGAGCCACAGCAATTTTTATAAGAAGGAGAAGATATGACAAAACTAATCTTTATGGGGACCCCCGACTTTTCAGCAACAGTCTTAAAAGGACTTTTGACAGATGACCGTTACGAAATTCTAGCAGTTGTGACCCAGCCGGACCGTGCCGTCGGCCGTAAAAAAGTAATCCAAGAAACACCAGTCAAGCAGGCTGCTAAGGAAGCTGGACTTCCTATCTACCAACCTGAAAAATTATCTGGAAGTCCAGAGATGGAAGCGATTATGAAACTAGGAGCGGATGGAATTGTGACTGCTGCTTTTGGGCAGTTTCTTCCAAGTAAACTCCTTGATAGCATGGATTTTGCGGTCAATGTTCACGCCTCCCTTCTTCCAAAACACCGTGGTGGTGCGCCTATTCATTATGCCTTGATTCAAGGGGATGAGGAAGCTGGTGTGACCATTATGGAAATGGTCAAGGAAATGGATGCAGGAGATATGATTTCCCGTCGCAGCATCCCTATCACAGATGAGGATAATGTTGGAACCTTGTTTGAGAAATTAGCTCTTGTTGGTCGTGACTTGCTTTTGGACACTTTGCCTGCCTATATTGCTGGGGAAATCAAACCTGAACCGCAAGATCCAAGTCAGGTTACCTTCTCGCCAAATATTAAGCCAGAGGAAGAAAAACTGGATTGGAACAAAACTAATCGTCAACTCTTCAACCAAATCCGTGGCATGAACCCGTGGCCTGTGGCCCATACTTTCCTCAAGGGAGACCGCTTTAAGATTTATGAAGCCCTACCAGTAGAAGGTCAGGGAAATCCAGGTGAAATCCTCTCTATCGGCAAGAAAGAATTGATTGTCGCAACGGCAGAAGGAGCTTTGTCTCTCAGACAAGTGCAGCCAGCAGGCAAACCTAAGATGGATATTGCTTCCTTCCTTAACGGAGTTGGACGTACATTGACTGTAGGAGAACGATTTTGTGACTAAAGTAGAAACGGCTAGAAGTTTAGCCCTAGCAGTATTAGAGGATATCTTTATCAATCAAGCATACTCAAATATTGCCTTAAATAAGCATCTCAAGGGAAGCCAGCTTTCAGTAGCAGACAAGGGCTTGGTAACAGAGCTGGTCTATGGAACAGTAGCTCGCAAACTGACTCTGGAATGGTACCTATCTCACTTTATCGAAGACAGAGACCAGTTAGACAGCTGGCTCTATGTTCTGCTTCTTATGAGTGCCTACCAACTCCGCTATTTGGACAAAATTCCAGACCATGCTGTGGTCAATGAAGCGGTGGAATTAGCCAAATTCCGTAAAAAAGGCAGTGAAAAATTGGTCAATGCTGTCTTGCGCCGTATCCTGCGTGAAGGATGGCCAGATATTGCCAGCATCAAACGAAAAAACAAGCGTGATTCCATTGCTTATTCTCTCCCAGTTTGGTTAGTTTCCAAACTCAAGGAAGAATACGGTGAAGAGCGAGCACAAGCCATCTTTGAAAGCCTTTTGGTGCGCAACAAGGCCAGTATTCGTGTAACAGACCTAGGTCGAAAAGAAGAAATCAAAACCTTGTTAGAGGCTAGTGATTCACCTTTGTCTGTTTCTGGTCTGGTCAAGGAGCAAGGGCACTTTGCAGGCCATGATTTGTTTGCAGAAGGTGCTATAACTATTCAAGACGAGTCCAGTCAATTGGTTGCGCCAACTCTTGATCTACAAGGTGATGAGCAGGTTCTAGATGCTTGTGCGGCTCCGGGTGGGAAAACAGCCCATATAGCCTCTTATCTCACGACAGGCCAGGTTACTGCTCTGGACTTGTATGACCACAAGTTGGACTTAATACAAGAAAATGCCCAACGTCTAGGCGTTGCAGAACGGGTTCAAACTCAAAAATTGGATGCCAGAAAGGTGCATGAGCTTTTTGGTCAGAATTCCTTTGACAAGATTTTAGTAGATGCTCCTTGTTCAGGAATCGGTCTTCTGCGTCGCAAACCAGATATCAAATACAATAAAGAAACGGCAGATTTCGCGTCCTTACAGGAAATTCAGCTAGAAATATTAGGTAGTGTTTGTCAAACACTACGCAAAGGTGGTATAATAACTTATAGTACCTGTACTATTGTCTCAGAGGAGAATTTTCAAGTCGTTGAGGCGTTTTTAGAAAGTCATCCCGAGTTCGAGCAGGTAAAACTAGAACATGAATGTAAGGATATCATGAAAGACGGCTGTATCCTCATTACACCTGAGTTGTATGGAAGTGATGGATTCTTCATCAGTCAATTTCGCAAGATATCGGATTAGGAAGGAACTGACACATGGAAATTTCATTATTAACAGATGTTGGTCAGAAACGAACAAATAACCAAGACTATGTCAACCACTATGTCAATAGAGCTGGGCGTACTATGATTATTTTAGCTGATGGGATGGGAGGTCATCGCGCAGGGAATATCGCTAGTGAAATGGCGGTAACAGACCTAGGTATAGCTTGGGTCGATACCCAGATCGATACAGTCAATGAAGTGCGTGAATGGTTCGCCAATTATCTAGAAATTGAAAATCAAAAGATTCATCAACTTGGACAAGATGATGCCTATAAAGGAATGGGAACAACTCTCGAGGCTGTTGCTATTATTGGCAATCAGGCTATCTATGCTCATATTGGGGATTCTCGTATCGGTTTGATTCGTGGGGAAGAATACCACCAGTTAACAAGCGACCATTCCTTGGTCAATGAATTGCTTAAGGCAGGTCAATTGACACCAGAAGAAGCAGCTAGCCATCCACAGAAAAATATTATTACTCAATCTATCGGTCAAAAAGATGAAGTTCAACCTGATTTTGGAATGATTACCCTTGAGCCAGGTGACTATCTCTTGCTCAATAGTGATGGTTTGACTAACATGATTTCAGGCAGTGAGATTTGTGATATTGTAACCAGTGATATTCCTTTGGCAGATAAAACAGCGACGCTCGTGCGTTTTGCTAACAATGCAGGAGGTTTAGACAACATTACGGTTGCCCTTGTTTCTATGAACGAGGAGGATGCAGAATGATCCAAATCGGCAAGATTTTTGCCGGACGCTATCGGATTGTGAAACAGATTGGCCGAGGAGGTATGGCAGATGTCTATTTGGCCAAGGATTTAATTCTAGACGGAGAAGAAGTGGCAGTGAAGGTCCTGAGGACCAACTACCAGACGGACCCGATAGCTGTAGCTCGTTTTCAGCGTGAAGCGAGAGCTATGGCAGATCTAGACCATCCTCATATCGTTCGGATAACAGATATTGGTGAGGAAGACGGTCAACAGTATCTTGCAATGGAGTATGTTGCTGGACTAGACCTCAAACGCTATATCAAGGAACACTATCCTCTTTCTAATGAAGAAGCGGTCCGTATCATGGGGCAAATTCTCTTGGCTATGCGCTTAGCCCATACTCGAGGAATTGTTCACAGGGACTTGAAACCGCAAAATATCCTCTTGACACCAGATGGGACTGCTAAGGTCACAGACTTTGGGATCGCGGTCGCCTTTGCAGAGACGAGTCTGACCCAGACCAACTCTATGCTGGGGTCGGTTCATTACTTGTCACCTGAGCAGGCGCGTGGTTCGAAGGCGACGGTACAGAGTGATATCTATGCCATGGGGATTATTTTCTATGAGATGTTGACAGGCCATATCCCTTATGACGGGGATAGCGCGGTGACCATCGCCCTTCAGCATTTCCAGAAACCACTGCCGTCAGTTATTGATGAAAATCCATCTGTGCCTCAGGCTTTGGAGAATGTTGTTATCAAGGCAACTGCCAAGAAATTGACAGATCGTTATCAGTCAGTTGCAGAGATGTATGTGGACTTGTCTAGTAGTTTGTCTTACAATCGTCGAAATGAGCCTAAACTGGTATTTAATGATACTACTAAGGCAGACACCAAGACTCTACCAAAGGTATCCCAGAGTACCTTGACCTCGATTCCTAAGGTACAAACACAAAGTCCGAAGCCACAGGTTGCGAAGCCTAGTCAGCAGGTTTCAGAAGACGATTACGCAAGCAAGCCAGTTAAGAAACGGAAATTTAGAGTTCGTTATATGATTTTGTTGGCCAGCATTGTATTGGTGGCAGCCTCTCTGGTTTGGATATTATCCAGGACTCCTGCAACTATTGCCATTCCAAATGTGGCAGGTCAGACAGTTGCGGAGGCCAAGGAAACTCTCAAGAAAGCCAATTTTGAGATTGGCGAAGAAAAATCAGAAGCTAGTGATACAGTAGCAGAAGGACGTGTCATTCGAACGGATCCTGAAGCGGGTAGTAGCCGAAAAGAAGGAACGAAAATCAATTTGGTTGTCTCATCGGGTAAGCAATCTTTCCAATTGAGTAATTATGTCGGTCGGAAGTACACAGATGTTGAAGCTGAACTGAAGAAGAAGAAGGTTCCCGAAAATCTAATCCAGAAGGAAGAGGAAGTGTCCAGCGAATACGAACCTGGAACCGTCCTCAGACAGACTCCTGCTTCAGGTTCGACCTATGATCTCTCAAAAGCTACTACGATCACCTTAACAGTTGCTACGAAGGGCATGCCTAGTTACATTGGTTCAAATCGCGAATTTACTAAGACTAATCTGATTAGGATTGTCGGAGTAAATGAGGCTAATATTGAGGTTGTCGAGGTTTCGACAGCTCCTGAAGGAACAGCAGAGGGCACGGTTGTAGATCAAACACCAAAAGCTGGAGAAAAGGTTGACCCTACTTACACACGTATAAAAATTTCAGTTTATAGACCGAAAACACCGCCGTCAACTTCATCCTCTAATCCTACTCAACGTGGAAACCAAGGTTCTACAACAACACCAAATCAAGGGAACCAACAAGGTAGTCAGCGAGGTAATCAACAAGGTAATCAACAAGGTAATCAACAAGGTAATCAACAAGGGAATAATCCTCCAACGAATCAACCAAATAGTGAAGGAAACCACGAAAATTCTCGTGATTAAACAAATCTTTGTCATGATTTCATGGCAAAGATTTTTTTTGACTCCAGATTTGTGATAGAATAGAAGGAGTTGATAAAAGGAGGAAAGCATGGAAGAATCAAGAGAATTAAATGCGGTCATCGACGTGATTATGTTAGCTGGGACCATTCTCCTTAAAAGTGGTTCAGAAATCCATCGTGTAGAAGATACCATGATTCGGATCGCGCATTCGCAGGGGATTGTGGATTGCAATGTTCTTGCCATGCCTGCTGCCATCTTTTTCTCGATTGAAAATACCAATATTTCGCGCATGAAGCGCGTGACCTCCTCTTCTTATAACATCGAAAAAGTCTGCGATGTGAACCAGATTTCTCGTCAGCTGGTTGGGGGGCAGATTGATTTAGAAACAGCCTTTAAGCAATTGAAGGCTTTGCAAGCCCAACCCCTTCCCTATACTAAGTTGCAGGTAACTTTGGCTGCGACCTTTAGTGCCCCTTTCTTTTCAATTATGTTTAGTGGAAATATCTATGACGCACTCGGGGCAGGAGTGGCTACCTTATTTGGTTTTGCCTTTTCCCTCTATGTAGAAAAGTTTATCCGAATTCCCTTTGTAACAGCCTTTGCTGGGGCCTTTGTCTTTGGGATGATAGCCCAGTTTTGGGCTCGCTACACGGGCTTTCCTTCAACAGCAGATTTGATTATAGCTGGTGCCGTCATGCCTTTTGTACCTGGAATTGCCTTGACCAATGCGGTTCGGGATATTATGACCAACCACATAAACTCTGGTATGAGTAAAATGTTTGAATCCCTACTCATTACCCTTGCTTTAGGGGCAGGAACTTCTGTCGCCTTGGTATTGATGAACTAATATGACACTAACTACCTTTTTATTACAAGCAGTAGCAAGTCTTCTTGCTATCATCACTTTTTTAATCGTACTCAATGTTCAGCGGTCTATGCTCTTACCAGGAGGGATTTTGGGCATGGCTGTCTGGCTAATTTATCTCTTGCTTAAGGAACCAACCAATGTTATTGTAGCTACCTTCATTGCTGCCATTATCGGTTCTTGTGTTAGTCAGATTTTAAGTATTCTTTACAAGACCCCTGCTGTGGTCTTTATCTTGGCCATTTTGGCACCCCTGGTTCCGGGATACCTTTCTTATCGGACAACAGCCTTTTTTGTGACAGGTGATTACAGTCACGCCATTGCTAGTGCAACCTTAGTTGTCATGTTGGCTCTGGTAATTTCCATTGGAATGGCTAGCGGAACAGTGATTCTCAGACTGTATTCCTACTTACGAAAACAGCAAAATCGTTAGACTAACAAGAGACTTGATTTGGTGAATCAAGTCTTTTTTCTCTCTTTTACTGCCATTTGTGATAAAATAGTATAGAACGATTTTTTACATGAATGATAAAACAGAGGTAAATATGACAATCGGTATTGATAAGATTGGTTTTGCAACCAGTCAATATGTCTTGAAATTACAAGACTTAGCAGAAGCGAGGGGAATTGACCCTGAAAAATTAAGCAAAGGACTCTTGCTCAAGGAATTGAGTATTGCGCCTCTAACTGAGGACATCGTGACCTTGGCGGCTAGTGCAAGTGACTCTATTTTAACTGAGCAAGAGAGAGCAGAAATTGACATGGTCATTGTGGCTACCGAGTCAGGAATTGACCAGAGTAAGGCTGCGGCCGTCTTTGTGCATGGCTTGCTTGGCATCCAGCCCTTTGCTCGTAGTTTCGAGATTAAAGAAGCCTGCTATGGAGCGACAGCTGCCCTTCATTATGCCAAATTGCATGTGGAAAATTCTCCAGAGTCCAAAGTTTTGGTTATTGCCAGTGATATTGCCAAATATGGTATTGAAACTCCAGGAGAACCAACTCAGGGTGCCGGAAGTGTGGCAATGTTGATTACACAAAATCCACGCATTATGGCCTTTAATAATGACAATGTAGCTCAGACTCGTGACATCATGGATTTTTGGCGTCCAAATTACTCAACAACTCCTTATGTAAATGGTGTCTATTCTACTCAACAATATTTGGATAGTTTGAAAACAACTTGGCTTGAATACCAAAAACGCTACCAGCTTACTTTGGATGATTTTGCAGCTGTTTGCTTCCACTTGCCTTATCCTAAATTAGCGCTAAAAGGCTTGAAAAAAATCATGGATAAGAACTTGCCTCAAGAGAAAAAAGACCTCTTGCAAAAGCATTTTGACCAGTCTATTCTCTACAGTCAGAAGGTAGGGAATATCTACACAGGATCCCTCTTCCTTGGACTCTTGTCTCTCTTGGAAAATACAGATAGCTTGAAAGCTGGGGACAAAATTGCCCTTTATAGTTACGGAAGTGGGGCTGTGGCTGAGTTTTTCAGTGGTGAATTGGTTGAAGGTTATGAAGCTTATCTGGATAAAGACCGCTTGAACAAGCTCAACCAACGAACTGCCCTGTCTGTTGCTGACTATGAAAAAGTCTTCTTTGAGGAAGTAGACTTAGATGAAACAAACTCAGCCCAGTTTGCTGGCTATGAAAATCAAGAGTTTGCCTTGGTTGAAATTGTCGACCACCAACGTCGTTATAGCAAGGTTGAAAAATAATGAAGATAAGTTGGAATGGATTTTCTAAAAAATCATACCAAGAGCGCCTCGAGCTGTTGCAAGCTCAGGCGCTCCTTAGTCCTGAGAAGCAAGCGAGTCTGGAGCAGGATGAACAAATTAGTGTGACTGTCGCAGACCAGCTGAGTGAGAATGTGGTAGGAACTTTTTCTCTGCCTTATTCTATCATTCCAGAACTTTTGGTGAATGGGCAGGACTATACAGTTCCCTATGTGACAGAAGAACCCTCAGTAGTTGCTGCAGCCAGCTATGCCAGCAAAATCATCAAGCGAGCAGGTGGCTTTACCGCTCAAGTACATCAGCGCCAGATGATCGGTCAGGTAGCCCTTTATCAAGTTGCTGATCCTGAACAAGCGCAAGAGAAGATTACTAACAAGAAAGCGGAGCTCTTAGAACTTGCCAATCAAGCCTATCCTTCTATCGTTAAACGTGGAGGTGGGGCGCGTGATCTGCATGTAGAGCAGATTAAAGGCGAAACAGACTTCCTCGTTGTTTATCTCCATGTCGATACGCAGGAAGCCATGGGAGCAAATATGCTCAATACCATGCTGGAAGCCTTGAAGCCAGTCGTAGAAGAACTCAGTCAGGGACAGAGTCTCATGGGTATTCTGTCTAACTACGCGACCGATTCTTTGGTTACTGCAAGTTGTCGCATCGCCTTTCGCTATTTGAGCCGTCAAAAGGATCAAGGACGAGAAATTGCAGAGAAAATTGCTTTGGCGTGCCAATTTGCGCAAGCTGATCCTTATCGAGCAGCTACCCACAATAAAGGGATTTTTAATGGTATTGATGCCGTTTTGATTGCAACTGGTAATGACTGGCGTGCTATTGAGGCAGGGGCTCATGCTTTTGCCAGTCAAGACGGACGCTATCAAGGTCTCAGCTCTTGGCGTCTAGACTTGGAGACAGAAGAATTGGTCGGTGAGATGACTTTACCCATGCCTGTAGCGACCAAGGGTGGTTCTATCGGCCTCAACCCTCGTGTAGCCCTCAGTCATGAGCTACTGGGAAATCCTTCTGCCAAAGAATTAGCCCAGATTATCGTGTCTATCGGGCTTGCCCAAAATTTTGCGGCCCTCAAAGCCTTGGTGAGCACAGGAATCCAGCAAGGACACATGAAATTGCAGGCCAAATCCTTGGCACTCCTCGCAGGTGCCAGTGAATCCGAGGTAGCTCCTCTAGTCGAGCGCCTCATCGCGGATAAAACCTTTAACCTAGAGACAGCCCGGCGCTATCTCGAAAACTTAAGATCATAAAAAACTCAGACGAATTGGTCTGAGTTTTCTTGTACTTAAATACTTTTTCCTGGCAATAATGTAACTGGTAAGAAATAACCAGTAGTAGCAACCTCTTTGCCTTCAATTTTTTGTAAGAGCAAATCAACTGTTAGGCGAGCAATCTCTTCCAAGGGTTGTTTAATGGTAGTGAGGTGAGGGTAGAAATTCTCAATAAAATAAGTCCCGTCATATCCGATAACTTTTAGTTGTTCAGGAACAGAGATACCAAGCTCCTGAGCAATTTTAATAACCAAAATAGCAGTCAAATCATCAGAGGCGAAAATCGCATCTGGTTTTTGTTTGGTCAGGATATTTTTAATTTCCATTTCCTTGCGTAGGGGTGAAAAGTCACTGGAAACATTGATAATAGGAGCCTTTGGCAAGATTGAAGCAAAACCAGCATGACGAAGTCCAGTTGGTGAATTGGAATTGTCATTTCCTGTAATCATGATAATAGATTTGGCTCCAGTTTTAGCCAAGGTCTGAGCGGCTAGAACTCCACCAGCATAGTTGTCAGAAGAAACGACAGGTATGTCTGGTGATAGGTTACGGTCAAATGAAATGATTGGAGCCGTCACGCGATTGTAATCCTCAATCCCAAGGTTGTGACTTCCCGAAATGATGCCGTCCACCTGGTTGGCTTCTAGCATTTCGATGTACTCGCGTTCTTTTTCTGAATCATGCTCACTATTACAGATGATGGTCTTGTAACCTTTTTTGAAGAGTTCGTGTTCCAATTTATCAATCAATTCAGCATAGAAAACATGGCTGATTTTTGGGAAAATCAAACCGATTAACTTGGCGGATTTACCTTGAAGACTGCGAGCTAGGTTGTTGGGTTTATAGCCCAGCTCACGCATAGCATCTTTAACCTTTTGAATAGTTTTTTCTGACAGGTAGCCTTTTTTATTAATAACACGTGAGACAGTAGTTGGGCTGACGCCTGCTAGTTCTGCGACATCAGTTAGTTTTGCGACCATATTCTAATTCGTAGTATGTTCCAGTTGGGTTTCCAGATTTAATGAGGATTCCATTTTGATCTTCGTGAGGGAAGACACGACCAGAAAATACTTTTTCTCCTTTATTGATAAAGATTTCAAAGACTGAGTTGTCGATGAAGATATTGACAGTAGTTGCTTGATTAGTAACTGAGCAAGAGCGAGTAGTTCCAAATTCTTGAGCATATTGTTCTCCAGCTTGACTACGATCAACGGTTACTTGGCCATTGACAAGGTCAAAATTGATAGATAGCCCCTTGCCGTCTTTATCAGCAAGAAGGACAATTTCACTTTGGCTATTAGCTTCTATATTAAGCTCAAGTTCGTAGGTATTTTTGGTTTCAGAACGATTTGAAAATTCCTCTTCTGAAGCACGAAGATCCTTGATAGCTGCTACAGGGTATTGATAGAGTTTGCCGTCTTTAATGGTAAGTTCTTTTACCAATGAGAAGGTTCCTTGGTGATCAAAACGATCAGATGGATAAGACACATCCGGTAAACCAAGCCAACTAACAGCAAGGGCACGTCCATCAGGGGCATTGAAGGCTTGAGTGGCATAGGCTTCAAAACCATAATCGAGGTTGTGTAGTTCAGACACATCTACCATACGAGCATTTTCTGGATCAAAGGAAGTGCCGATTTTATACATGTTTGGATAGATATTGTCATAGTCAAGAACCTTTTTATCCAAACCTTGTGGGCAGTAAAGAAGGACAGGTTGTTCTCCGACAAAGACTAGATTTGGGCACTCCATCATATAAGCAGTACGGTCATTGTTGAAGTCCAAATCACCAACTTCTTGCCAGTTTGTATAATCATTTTCGATAGCCTTATAGAGACGGACAAATCCTTTTTTGTCCAAATCTTGACCACCAACGATAGCGTAGTATTGTCCTTTAAAGTTAAAAATCTGTGGATCGCGGAAGTGGTCAGTAGCATCAGCAGGCTGATCAATCAAGATTTTATCAATCTTTTTAATCTTTCCATCCTTGTCCACTAAGGCACCAATCTGGTAAGGATGGCGAATCCAATTTTCATCACGAACATTTCCAGTATAAAAGAGGAATAATTGTTCTCCAAACTGCATAGCAGATCCTGAGTAAGCACCGTGGCTATCTAAAGGAGTATCAGGTAGAACCTTAACTCCAGTTTCTGAAAAATGAACTAAATCATCACTTTCAAGTTGTACCCAAGATTTTAAACCATGAGCTGCACCAAAGGGAAAGTTTTGGTAAAAGACAACCCACTTGCCATCGAAATATGAAAAACCATTTGGATCATTTAAAAGACCCTGCTTGGGTTCGATGTGATAGCTTGTATGCCATGGAGACTGAGCCATATTTTCTTTGATTTGTTTAATTTCTTCTTGTGTCCAATCTTCATAACGTCTGTAACGACGTTCAGTAGTCCATTCCATTTCTATTTCCTCCATAAATTCTACTATCTTAATAGTAAACGTTTCCTTATAAAAAAGCAAGTCTTTTACACTAAATTAAAGAAAAAAATGTCAAACGATTGACAGAATCTAGGAACGTAATTTTATGAAAAATGATGAAAATATGAAAGCTTTTGAAAACTTTAAAGTAAAAACCTTGATTTTAGAGGGTGTTATGGCTGTGTTGATGAAAAAAATAGCAAAAACAATCAAAAAATAAAAAATAGCAATTTTTTTCTGCAAAACGCTTGACATATTTTTGAAAGATGATAAAATAATACTCGTAGGGCGAGTAAAATCGCTTTCATACAAGAATAAATTTTTTATAAGGAGATTTTTGCAAATGAACAATCAGGAAATTGCAAAAAAAGTCATCGATGCCTTGGGCGGACGTGAGAATGTTAACAGTGTAGCTCACTGTGCAACTCGCCTCCGTGTTATGGTAAAAGATGAAGCGAAGATCAACAAGGATGCTATCGAGAGCTTGGAAAAAGTTCAAGGTGCTTTCTTTAACTCAGGTCAATACCAAATCATCTTTGGTACTGGTACAGTTAACAAGATGTACGACGAAGTTGTAGCTCTTGGTTTGCCAACATCATCTAAGGATGAAATGAAGGCAGAAGCTGCTAAACAAGGAAATTGGTTCCAACGTGCGATCCGTACTTTCGGTGATGTTTTCGTTCCAATCATCCCTGTTATCGTAGCGACAGGTCTCTTCATGGGTGTGCGTGGTCTTTTCAACGCTCTTGAAATGCCGCTTCCAGGTGACTTTGCAACTTACACACAAATCTTGACAGATACAGCCTTTATCATCTTGCCAGGTTTGGTTGTGTGGTCAACTTTCCGTGTATTCGGTGGAAATCCAGCTGTTGGTATCGTTCTTGGTATGATGCTGGTTTCCGGTTCACTTCCAAATGCTTGGGCCGTTGCTTCTGGTGGTGAAGTGACTGCTATGAACTTCTTCGGATTTATCCCAGTTGTTGGTTTGCAAGGATCTGTTCTTCCAGCCTTCATCATCGGGGTTGTCGGAGCTAAATTTGAAAAAGCTGTCCGCAAGGTTGTTCCAGATGTGATTGACCTCTTGGTAACACCATTCGTGACACTTTTGGTCATGTCTATCCTTGGACTCTTTGTCATCGGACCAGTCTTCCATGTTGTTGAAAACTACATCCTTCTTGGAACAAAAGCTATTCTTAACTTGCCATTTGGTCTTGGTGGTTTCTTGATTGGTGGAGTTCACCAAGTTATCGTCGTATCAGGTGTTCACCACATCTTCAACTTGCTTGAAGTTCAATTGCTTGCTGCTGACCATGCTAACCCATTCAACGCTATCATCACAGCTGCTATGACTGCACAAGGTGCTGCAACTGTAGCAGTTGGTGTGAAAACTAAAAATCCAAAACTTAAAACTCTTGCTTTCCCAGCAGCCCTTTCTGCCTTCCTAGGTATTACTGAGCCTGCTATCTTCGGGGTTAACTTGCGTTACCGTAAACCATTCTTCCTTTCATTGATCGCTGGTGCAATCGGTGGTGGATTGGCATCTATCCTTGGTCTTGCTGGTACTGGTAATGGTATCACCATCATCCCTGGTACAATGCTTTATCTTGGTAATGGACAACTTCCACTATACCTTCTTATGGTAGCTGTATCATTTGCCCTTGGTTTTGCCCTTACTTATATGTTTGGTTATGAAGATGAAACTGATGGAGAATCAACTGTAAAAAAGCCTGAAATTAGCGAAGAAGTAGTAGAAACTGCATCTAAGCTAACAGACGAAACAATCCAAACTCCTATCGTTGGTGATGTTGTCGCTCTTGCTGATGTCAATGACCCAGTCTTCTCAAGTGGAGCTATGGGACAAGGTATTGCTGTGAAACCTAGCCAAGGTGTGGTTTATGCACCAGCTGATGCTGAAGTTTCAATCGCCTTTCCAACAGGACATGCCTTCGGTTTGAAAACAACCGATGGTGCTGAAGTTTTGATCCACGTTGGTATCGACACTGTAACAATGAACGGTGACGGTTTTGAAGCAAAAGTTGCCCAAGGTGACAAGGTGAAAGCAGGAGATGTTCTTGGAACATTTGACTCAGCTAAGATTGCCGCTGCAGGACTTGACAACACAACTATGGTTATCGTGACAAACACTGCAGACTTTGCTTCAGTAAATCCAGTTGCTTCTGGATCAGTTGCTAAGGGTGACGCAGTCATTGAAGTTAAAGCTTAATAGATTCATAAAAACGAACAAATGACATGTTTGTTCGTTTTTGCTTGAATGGTAAGATTTACAGAGGAAAATCTAAAAAATAGAGAAATTTAGACTTTCGAAATATGCTATAATAAAGAAAATAAAAACAAGAGGTTTATCATGACAAAATTATATGGAAGCTTGGAAGCGGGCGGTACAAAGTTTGTCTGTGCTGTCGGTGATGAAAACTTTAATGTTGTAGAAAAAACACAATTCCCAACAACAACTCCAATCGAAACAATCGATAAAACCATTGAGTTCTTCTCGAAATTCGATAATCTTGCTGGTCTTGCAGTTGGTTCATTTGGTCCCATTGATATTGATAAAAACTCAAAAACCTATGGCTTTATCACAACGACTCCAAAACCAAACTGGGCAAATGTGGACTTGCTTGGTGCCCTTCGTCGCGCCCTCAACGTGCCAATGTACTTCACTACAGACGTAAACAGCTCTGCTTATGGTGAAGTGGTTGCCCGTAACAATGCGGGAGGCCGCATCGAAAACTTGGTTTACTACACAATCGGTACAGGTATCGGTGCAGGTGTTATCCAACGTGGTGAGTTTATCGGCGGTGTGGGTCACCCTGAAATGGGTCATTACTATGTGGCTAGACACCCAATGGATATTGAAAAAGAGTTTAAGGGTGTTTGTCCTTTCCATAAGGGATGTCTGGAAGGCTATGCAGCTGGTCCAAGTTTGGAAGCTCGTACAGGTGTTCGTGGAGAAAACATTGAACTCAACAACCCTGTTTGGGATGTTCAAGCCTACTATATCGCTCAAGCTGCGGTCAACGCGACAGTGACTTTCCGCCCAGACGTGATTGTCTTTGGTGGAGGGGTCATGGCTCAACAACACATGCTGGACCGTGTCCGTGAGAAATTTACAGCTCTCCTTAATGGCTACCTACCAGTACCAGATGTGCGTGACTACATCGTAACGCCAGCAGTCGCAGGAAATGGTTCTGCCACACTTGGAAACTTTGTCCTTGCAAAAGAAGTTTCAAAATAAAGCACAAAATCCGCTTGGGAAACCAAACGGATTTTTTATGTGTCAAAGCATTTGCCAGAAAAAGTCAATAATATAGGTCAGACCGTAGGTATAAACCACGAGAGTAAAGGGCTTGGTTAGAATGATGATGGTCATATAGCGCTTGAAGCTCATCTTGGTCAGGGCAGCCAGCATACAGAGAAAGTCAGCTGGACTAATGGGCCAAATCATCATAAAAATAAAGAAACGGTCAAAACGATTGCCCTTATCCAACCAACCGATGTACTTGTCGTAGGTACGCTTGCTGACGACAGACTGGACAAAGGCAGCCCCGTAGAGGCGCACCAGATAAAAGATAATGGCACAGCCAATCACGATGCCGATATAGTTGTAGATAGTCCCGATGATGTGCCCGTAGATAAAGACCCCAGCCACCGAGGTCAAGGCCCCAGGAATGATAGGGACGACCGTCTGTAAAATCTGTAAAAAGATAAAGAGAGGTGGCCCCCAGATACCTGCCTGCTGGATAAAGGCAGAGAGGGTTTCCTTAGACTGTAAAATCCCAGCCTGATAAGCCCAAATACAGAAAATCAAACTCCCAACCCCACCGACAATCGATGAGATATTGATAACTTGCTGCAGAAGGGGAGAAACAGCTTTCATTTGTTTATCCTGTGACATGTAAACTCCTCATAGAAAGTATAATTCTACTATACCATATTTTGGAGGAGAAAGGGGGAATGAGTCTTTTTGATGAGAAATAGATGGGAATACAGGTCTTCGAGACTTAGAATAGACTTCTTTGCTGAAATTTATATGCATTCTAAGCTTAGAACAATCGCAATTCCATAAATTTACAAGTATTCTTCGTTTCGAATAGCTTATCTGAGAAAGTTTTGAGGTATTCTAGCTTTCGAATAGTTATTTTTCCTAAAGTTTACATGCATTCTAAAGCTAGAAAGGCTAAAATCTAAAAATAGTAAGAGTCTCTATCTGATGGACGGATATGTTTCCAGTCGGATAGAGATTTTTTCATTTGGAACTGTCTGATTTGTCCTGAAAAGTACATTTTAGATGGAAATAATGACAGTTGAGCGGATGGGGATTAAAATGGTTTGGAGAACTGTTAGAATGGTTGTATCAACTCAAAGGAGAAAAATTAATGAAGAAAGTTAAAGATGATGAGGAGAGTATGCTATCGACACTTCCTTTATGGGTGCTTCTATTTTTGGTCTGTGCATTGTTTCAAGTCTTTGTATTTAAGGATAGACCTTTGATTCAACCTCCTAGACAAGGAAGCATTGTAAAAACAGATCAAGAACAGGTCTATCTTCCAGAACTAATCCAGTCTTGGTTTGATAGAGAAGATAATAAATGATTCGTTAAATAGAAAGGATATCATCATGACAAAAACATACGCTATTCGCCCACTTAGTTACAGCAACTTTACCAACCGTGAGTTTGAAAGCCTAATGATGGATACTCATCAGAGTCTAGCTACTTTTTCTAAGGCAAACAAGGATGAGGGCATGTATGCCAAACATTTGGAACCCTTCAAGACCAAGCTAGATGATTTTCAAGCTCAACTTGCGGCTGTGGAGACGAAAGATTCTAGTAATCTGACAGAAGTTGATCGCAATCGTGATAGTGCCTTGGTCGGTCTCTTTACCCTTCATAGAGGATTTGCTAAGATTAAGGATGCAAAGCTCAAAGAAGCTCATGAAACTCTGAAACCAGTCTTTGGCAAGTACAAGGATATCACTAAGCACAGCAATGATGTGGAGACGGCAGAAATCAAGAGCCTTCTCAAAACGCTTAGTGAAACACCCTATCATGAGGCAGTGACCAGCCTAGGACTGACACCCATGCTGACGGCGGTAGTCAATGCTCAAGAAGAATATGACCAAGTGGAAAGTAAGGCGCGTGCTTCTAAGTCTGCCAAGGAAGTCGGCAAGACTAGACAACTCCGTACCGAACTTTCAACCAGCTACGACCTCTTTATACGCTATACCGCAGCTAGTGCAGAAGCCTACCCTGAAAAGGAACACTTGACTCAACTCCTCAAGGAACTCAATAGCATCCGAGATAGCAAGCGCCGTCTCATTACTAGTAGCAAGAAAGATAAAAAGACCAAACCAGCCGAACCAGCAGGATAAAGACAACCCCTTAGAAGCGGATTTCTAAGGGGATTTTTGTGGTTTCGTGGTATAATTTTGGTAATAATCTATAATGTAGAGGAGAAAAAATCATGGCAGATACAATTTTAATTCTAGGTAATGGTTTTGATATTGCTATGGGGCGAAAGACGAAGTATACCGATTTTATTGAGTTTGAAAAACAATTATTTTCTAATCCAGATGAGGAGTTACTGGAGTTTTTAAAAGCTAAAAATATTAGTATTGAGAAATACAAAGATAATTTATATTTGAAATTTATCAACGAAAACAAAGATACTCTTGGAGATAATTGGTCTAATCTTGAAATCATGATCTCCCAACTCGCGGATGCAATAATGTATTTTAAAGAGAATAATATTTTATATAATGAAAATATGAATGAACCTAACAAGAGACATTCAGAAGGATTGAAGGAAAAACTTCTAAAAGATAATAATGCTTATGCCAAAATATTTGTTGTTGATAAATTTTCTAAATTATTCTATGAGAAAAATTGGAGATTACTACAAAGAGAAGTTGCACTAGAAAAATTGAATAATGAATTTATCAATCAACTTGATTTATTAATTGAGCTATTAGAAATTTATCTGTCGTATTTAGATTATATAGATTTTGATGTACAAAAGATTGAAGCAAGGCCAACAGCTTTAGATGCAATATCAGATTTATCAAATTCTTCAGTTCTAAACTTTAATTATACTAATACATCAGGATATTTATTTGGGACTTCTGAGGAAAAAACTCATTTTATACATGGCCGAATTGATTTGGATAGAACTTTCAATCGAATCAATACGATGGTCTTTGGAATTGAGGACAAAGAAAATAATGTCAACAGTGATTTAATTCCTTATCAGAAATATTATCAAAGAGTTGTTAAAGAAACAGGAACTAAATTTGAAGACTTTTTCAAACCAGTTTATGAGTATTCAAGTGTGGGGATAGCGAAATCATTTCCTAAAAATATCATTATTTTTGGACACTCAGTAGATCCCTTGGATAAAGAAATATTCCAAAAATGCTTAAAGTTAGTAGAGATTGTATCAGAACAGAATAGAATGTTTAAATATCGATTTATTTTCACTTATTTCAATGAACTAGCAAAACGATCTATTATTAAGAATCTCGCAATCATTCTGGGGAAAGAAAAACTGATAGAGTTAACAGGAAAACAGAATGTTGTATTTGTAAAGAGTGATGATATGGAAGGTATGAAAGATGCTCTACTACCATGATAAAGTCAAAAGTAATTGAATTTATAGAAAACAATTGTCAAATATTATTTTAAAAATAGGTCATAACCCACTCGCTCTTCTCGCTTCGAGTGGGTTTTCTTAAAATATGATAAAATAGAAGAGATAATACATTTATTTAATAAGGGAAGTAAAAATGGCAAGTAAAGAAAATGCAGAACGCAAGGAACTGCATCGTAAGATTTGGGCGATTGCGGACGATGTTCGTGGAGCTGTAGATGGTTGGGATTTTAAACAATACATTTTAGGAATCCTTTTCTATCGCTTTATTTCAGAGCATATGGCAGACTATTTTGACCGCGCCGAGCATGAAGCTGGCGACTTAGAATTTCGTTATGCTGAATTGAGTGACCAAGAAGCTGAGCAAGATTTCAAACCAGGGACAGTTGAGGATAAGGGATTCTTTATTCTTCCGAGTCAACTATTTGAAAATGTTGTCGAGAATGCCTCGCAAAATGAAAATTTAAACGAAGACTTGGCCAATATTTTCCAAGCTATTGAGAAATCAGCGATTGGCTTCAAATCAGAGGATGATATCAAAGGTTTGTTTGATAACTTGGATACACGAAGCAATATCCTTGGTGGAACTGTTCCAGAAAAAAATAAACGACTTTCTGACATTCTAAATGGTATCAATAGCATTAACTTTGGTAACTTTGAGGAAAATGACATCGATGCCTTTGGGGACGCTTATGAGTTCTTGATTTCCAACTATGCTAGTAATGCAGGAAAAAGTGGTGGTGAGTTTTTCACGCCACAGACAGTCTCTAAACTACTAGCTCGTCTAGTGATGGTCGGCAAGGACAAGATTAACAAGGTCTATGACCCAACATGTGGTTCAGGCTCTCTCCTTCTTCAAATGAAAAAACAATATGAAGACCATATTCTAGAAGATGGATTCTTTGGTCAAGAAATTAATATGACCAACTATAACTTGGCTCGTATGAATATGTTCTTGCACAATATCAACTACAATAACTTTGATATTAAGCGAGGAGATACCCTTTTAAATCCTCAGCATTTAGAAGAAAAGCCATTTGATGCTATCGTTTCTAACCCTCCGTATTCTGTCAAATGGGTGGGAGATGGAGATCCAACTCTAATAAATGATGACCGCTTTGCGCCAGCTGGTAAGCTAGCTCCTAAGTCAAAAGCTGACTTTGCCTTTATCATGCATAGTCTCAATCATTTGTCCAATAAAGGTCGGGCAGCCATTGTATGTTTCCCAGGTATTTTCTATCGTGGCGGAGCTGAAAAGACCATTCGTCAGTATCTGGTAGATAACAACTTTGTTGAAGCAGTCATTGCCCTTCCAGACAATCTCTTCTTTGGAACTTCTATCGCAACGACGATCTTGGTTTTGGCAAAAAATAAACTAGAGAACAAAACGCTCTTTATCGATGCGAGTAAGGAATTCAAAAAAGAGACTAACAACAATGTTTTGACGGATAGCAATATCGAACATATAGTTGAATTATTCTCTAATTATCAAAATGTTGACTATAAATCTGCTCTTGTTGACAATGATGTGATTGGTTCAGAGCAGGATTATAACCTATCTGTTTCAACCTATGTCGAACAAGAAGATACACGTGAGAAGATTGATATTGATGTGCTCAATCAAGAAATTGCAGAAACTGTAGCCAAGATTGATCACTTGCGTGCAGAGATAGCCAAGATTGTAGAGGAATTGAGCCATGGCAAATGATGTGATTCTCTATAGAACTGATGACGGGGAGTCTGCTATTGAACTCCACTTGGATAATGGAACGGTTTGGCTGACCCAACAAGAACTAGCTGAGCTCTTTCAAACTTCCAAGCAAAATATTAGTAAACATATCAAGGCTATTTTTGAAGATGGAGAATTATCGGAAGAGGCAACTGTCAACTATAAGTTGACAGTTCAAAATGAGGGGAATAGAAGTGTTCAGCGAAATGTCGCTTACTATAATCTCGATATGATTTTGGCGATTGGTTATCGAGTTCGATCTCCTCGTGGCATTCAGTTCAGACTCTATGCTTCGACAGTCTTGAAAGAGTATCTGATTAAGGGCTTTGCCATGGATGATGAGCGCTTGAAAAACTTGGGTGGAGGCTCTTACTTTAAAGAACTTCTTGAAAGAATCCGAGATATCCGCTCAAGTGAAAAAGTCTTTTACCGTCAGGTTTTAGATCTTTTCGCAACATCTAGTGACTACAATGCAAATTCACCAGAGGCAAAGAAATTCTTTGCGACAGTGCAAAATAAGATGCATTACGCCATTCACCACAATACTGCTAGTGAACTCATTTACAATCGTGTTGATAGCGAGAAGGAGTTTATGGGCTTGACCACTTTTAAGGGAGACCTTCCTACTTTATCCGAAGCAAAAGTTGCCAAGAACTATCTGACAGAAAAGGAACTCCGTGGACTTAATCAGCTTGTATCAGGATATCTAGACTTTGCTGAAAGACAGGCAGAGCGAGAAGTAGTCATGACTATGGCTGACTGGGTGACACATGTGGATCGAATCCTTCTGGCTACTGGAGAAGACTTGCTGGACAATAGTGGCTCTATCTCTCGTGAACAGATGAAGCAGAAGGTAGATAAGGAATATAAGAGCTATCAAACCAAGACCCTCAGTCAAGTTGAAAAAGATTACCTCAAGGAAATTAAAAACATTGAAAATCTAGCCAAGGAAGGAGGTAACTGATGAACATTCTAGAAGAAATCCCAAACTGTCCTGTTGAGTGGAAAGAGTTGGGGGAAGTGGCACATTCCATAAAAACAGGTTTAAATCCTCGTAAATTTTTTCAATTAAATACTTCTGACGCTTCGAATTATTATATTACTGTACGAGAAATAAGAGGACATAAAATTGTTCCATCTGAAAAAACAGATTTAATAAATAATGATGGATTGATGTTATGTCAGAATCGATCTAATCTTGAAATTGGAGATGTTCTTTTTACGGGTACTGGGACAATAGGAAATGTTGCCATAATTGAAAAAACTCCAACTAATTGGAATATAAAAGAAGGAGTCTATGCTATTAAACCTAAAAAAGAGCAGATATGTTCTAAATTTTTGATGTATTTGTTTGAGTCCGAAAAGATTAGAAAGGATATAGAAGGACGAAAAGCAGGAGGAACAGTTAAAAGTGTTTCAATGGCTGAAATGAAAAAAATCAAAATCCCCATCCCTCCTCTGGAAATTCAAGAAAAAATAGTGCAAACACTTGACAAATTCACGGATTATGTTACAGAATTGACCTCAGAATTGACCTCACGTAAAAAGCAATATTCTTTTTATAGAGATAAACTGTTATCATTTGAGGATGAGGTTTATCAGGTTGAGTGGAAGACACTTGATGCAGTTTCTGAAAGAACAAGTAATATTTCTTGGAATAAAATTGGAGATGATGAAAAATTTAAATATATAGATTTATCGTCAGTAGATAGAGTTTCTAATAAGATTACTGAGACTACATCAATAACTAAATCAACTGCTCCAAGTAGAGCTCAAAAGATTGTCAAATCAAATGATATTATCTTAGGTACGACAAGGCCAACTTTGAAACGTTTTACTAAAATTACAGATGACTACAATGACCAGATTTGTAGTACAGGATTTTATGTTTTTAGAACAAATGGTGAGGTTTTACCTAACTACGTATATCATATATTTTCATCAAGTGATTTTTATAAATACTTGGAAGAAAATCAGAGTGGAGCAAGTTATCCAGCAATTTCTGATGCTTTGGTAAAGAAGTATAAAATTCCCGTCCCTTCCCTTGAAATCCAGTCACGTATTGTTCAAGTTTTGGACAACTTTGATATGGTTTGTAATGACCTAAACATCGGACTTCCCAAGGAGATTGAACTACGCCAAAAACAGTACGAATATTTTAGAGAAAAACTCTTGACATTCGTCGCCGAAGGCGAGTACACTGAGAGTAGAGTAGAGTAGAGGAGTGGGACAACTCCGCTATTATCAAGCTTTTACAGTGGGTATTTGGTCCAATTCAAGTGGAGTTGGGAGCTATGGCACGTTATAGCAAGGCTAGGATAGAGGCTACGAAATTGACTTCGGAGAATTATGTTGGGGTGGATAATTTGTTGCAAGATAGAAATGGGAAAACAGTCGCCACTTATTTACCTGAGCAAGGAAGTTTTACAGGTTATGACCAAGATGATATTTTGATTGGGAATATTAGACCTTACCTTAAGAAAATATGGTATGCTAATCAATCTGGTGGAACCAATGGAGATGTGCTGGTTATTCAAAATTTATTTCCTTCTTGTTTGGAAAGTCAGTATCTTTATTATGTTTTATCAGACGATCGTTTCTTTTCCTATGATATGCAGTATGCAAAAGGTTCAAAGATGCCTCGTGGAGATAAAGCAGCGATTATGCAGTATAGCTTTATTCTCCCATCCCTTTCCGAGCAAGAGAGAATCGTCTCCATTCTTGACAATTTTAACACCCTAACCAACTCTCTTTCTGAAGGTCTTCCAAAAGAAATCGAACTAAGACAGAAACAGTATGAATACTGGAGAGAACAATTATTAAACTTTACTAGATAAATTCTTGAATCATTTTGAGAAAGAATCTCAATTAATACAATAAAAGGAAGCATACTATGGTTGATTATTCAAAAGTACATGAAGTAATTGCGGAAACAAATGAAGGGATTCTCTTGGCTGAGTATCAACCAGAGTATCGCACAGATAGAGAATTTCAGTCTGAGGCAGATTTGGAAAGACAATTGCTTATGGATTTAGTCAATGGTCTCAATTATGAACGATTGGATATCCATACACCTGCGGAGCTTTTAGCGAATGCAAAGGTTCAAATTGAAAAGCTTAATAAGGTTACGTTTACGGATGCTGAATGGCAACGTTTTGTAGTCGAGTATTTAGATTGTCCCAATGAAGGTTTGGTTGAAAAAACACGAAAAATCCAAGAAAATCATATCTATGACTTTGTTTTTGATGATGGACGGATTAAAAATATTTTCATCCTTGACAAGAAAAACATTCACAACAACAGTATGCAGGTCATCAACCAAGTGACCCAGGTGGGAAGTCATACCAACCGTTATGATGTTACGATTTTAGTGAATGGTCTTCCGTTAGTTCAGATTGAATTGAAAAGACGTGGAGTTAGTCTACAAGAAGCCTTTAATCAGGTTCACCGTTATAGTAAGGAAAGCTTTAACAGCGAAAATTCTTTGTATAAGTATGTTCAGATTTTTGTGATTTCGAATGGCACTTATACACGCTACTTTGCAAATACAACAGCTCAGAATAAAAATCACTATGAGTTTACCTGTGAGTGGGCAGACCGTAAGAATAAGACTATTCACGAATTGGAAGATTTTACTGTTACTTTCTTAAGCAAGCGTGTCCTCTTGGAAGTTTTGACCAAGTATTGTGTTTTTGATGTGGATAATACCTTGCTCATCATGCGTCCTTATCAGATAGCAGCAACTGAAAGTATCTTGCGCAAGATTCATTCTTCCAATGAAATGAAGAATTTTGGAACCATCAATGCTTGTGGTTATATCTGGCATACGACAGGGTCAGGGAAAACCTTGACCAGCTTTAAGACTGCGCGCTTAGCGACAGAGTTGGACTACATTGACAAAGTGATATTCGTTGTAGATAGAAAAGACTTAGACTATCAAACTATGAAGGAATATCAAAAATTCCAACCAAATTCAGTCAATGGTAGTAACAATACAAAAGAACTACAACGCAGTATCGAAGAAAATGATGATCGAATCGTTGTCACAACTATTCAAAAGTTAAATAAGTTTATCACTGCGAATCCTAATCATGAAGTCTATGCTAAGAAATGTGTCTTGATTTTTGACGAGTGTCATCGTTCTCAGTTTGGGAAGGCGCAAAAGCGTATTAAGAAGGCCTTTAAACAGTATGCCTTATTTGGATTTACAGGGACACCAATTTTCCCAGAAAATAGTTTGACGGGTGAAACGACACAAGAAGTTTTTGGAGAACAACTTCATAACTACGTTATCACGGATGCTATTCGAGATAAAAAAGTCTTGAAGTTCAAGGTTGATTACAACTATATCAAGCCTGAAATTAATAAGTATAGAGAAGCTGAAAAAGCAGTTGGCCGAGAGATTGATGAGAAGAAACTCAAAAAGATGGAGAAGGAGCTACTTCTACATCCAGAACGGATAGCAACCATCACAGAGTACCTGTTGAGAGTTTATAATGATAAGACGCATCGAAATCGACATTATACTCATAAGCAAAAACAACTGTTTGGATTTAATGCCATGCTAGCTGTACAAAGTATTGAAGCAGCAAAATTATACTATGAAGAACTCCAGCGACAGCAAGCATCCCTTCCTGAAGCTAAGCGCTTAAAGGTTGCAACCATCTTTAGCTTCGCACCTAACGAAGAACAGTCAGCTTATGGAGAAATTCAAGATGAAGAGCTAGAGCCTCAAGATACAGCCATGCCTCTATCTTCTAAAGAGTTTCTTTCTAGAGCGATCAATGATTATAACCACATGTTCAAGACCAACTTCTCAGCTGATGGAAAAGAGTTTCAAAATTACTATCGTGACCTTTCTAAACGAGTTAAATCCAAGGAAGTGGATTTGCTGATTGTAGTGGGTATGTTCTTGACTGGATTTGATGCTCCAACTATGAATACTCTCTTTGTCGACAAAAACCTACGTTATCATGGTTTGATTCAGGCTTTCTCGAGAACCAATCGAATTTTTAACAAGGTTAAACCTTTTGGGAATATTGTTTGTTTCCGTGATTTAGAAAAGGCTACGCAAGAAGCTATTAAGACTTTTGGAGACACCAATAAGCTTGAAATCATCTTAGAAAAAAGCTTTAGTGAATACATGGATGGTTTCGTGGATCAAGTAACGGGTATCGAGGTCAAAGGCTATACTGCGGTTTGTCAGGAAATTATGGAAAGATTCCCGAATCCGCAAGAAATTGAAACAGAGCATGATAAAAAAGAGTTTGTTAAGTTGTTTGGTGAATTATTGAAACTTGATAATGTTCTTCGAAACTATGACGAATTCCAAGAGATAGACAAACTTATTTCCGAAGGTTATCTTCAGGATTTAAGAAGTACTTATGTGGAAATTCGAGATGAATTTTTGAATCTTAAGAACTATGAAAAGTCCAAGGATTTGGATGTTGATCTTTCAGATGTTGCATTTGAAATCGAACTCTTAAAAACAGATGAGATTAATCTGGACTACATTCTTGCATTGATTGTTGAAAAATCGAAGAATTCTGAGTCCAAAGAAGCAATGAAAGCAGAAGTTAGTCGTGTGATTCGTTCTAGTATCGATATTCGTGCCAAAGAAGAGTTGGTTATCGGCTTTATCAATGACACTGATTTGCAAAAATTGAAAGACCATGATGGGATTATCAATGCTTTCTATGAATATGGCAAGGAGCGCAAGAAAATCGCAATCCATGACCTAGCTGAGGCTGAGAAGCTTGTAGCTGATTATCAATTATTCATCGACAAATCAATTCAACGAGGTTATGCTGAGAACAGTGGGACTGATTTGGATTCGATTATTCCCCCAACTTCTCGTCGACAGGGAGCGCGTGAACGGAAAAAGCAAGAAGTTTTACGTAAGATTCAGTTGTTGGTAGAGACTTATTCAGGTATTTAAGGGGGTGTCGACCACGATTTATTAGAAAAATCAGGTTCTACAAAAACACTTTCTGTTTACCCAATCGCAAAATAATCGCTCTAAGTAGCATTAAATAAGGCTTTCCGAGTTTTCGGAGAGCCTATTTTTTTGTTTTGATACCCACGCTGATACCCATATTTTAAAAACCAATGTAAGAAGCGAACTTGTCGGCTACTTCATCCTTTGCTTTTTGAGTGACGTGAGCATAGATGTCCATAGTTGTTTGAATATTCTCATGACCGAGTCTTTCCTGAACTTCCTTGATAGTAGCACCAGCTTCGAAGAGTAGTGAGCAGTGTGTATGCCTAAATCCATGAGGTGTGATTCGTTTGAAGTCAGGATGCTTCCTCCAGATTCTGTTCAACATATTGTTGACATGGACAACACTTTTAGGTTCTCCATTCTCATTTTTAAAAAGAAGTCCTTTTGTACTATACTTGTGCCAATCTTTTAAAACCTTAATTGTTTTTGAATCGAGGGTAATTGTTCGGGCACTCTTTTTTGTCTTTGGAGTCTGAAAGATAAGTTTATTATCTTCCCCCTTGGCCAAGGTTCGATTGACAGTAATCTGTCCTTTTTTTAAATCAATATCAGACCATCTTAGAGCGCTAATTTCATTTTTTCGCATTCCGGTAAAAGCTAGTAATCTAAAATACGTCAGCATTTCATCATCGTCGAAGCCTTTAACGATTTTGAAAAATTCCTTCAGTTCTTCTTTATTGTAGAACTTTTCAAGTTCATCTGTATTATTTTTTTGTCGTTTAGGCTTCAGTGTCTTTCTCATTGGATTCGTTTCAATCAACTCCATCGAAATAGCGTAGTCAAAGATTTGATTTGCTATGCTGATGATACCAAAAAATCTTTTGTATTCGTCTGCCCACTTATTGACTTGAGTTTGGCACATGGTCATAGTAATCTTGTTTATAGCTTTATCTCCAAAAATCGGCAAGATATGACGGTCGGCAATGCTAGTCTGGCTTACGTAGGTTGACTCTTTAACAGTATTTTTATAATGGTCCTTCCAAATCTCATAGACTTGTAGAAAGGTGGTTGTAGTGGTGTTTTTTGCTCTGAATGTCTTTTTTTCATACTCAGTGATGCACTTTGCTTCAGCAAGTCTCGCCTCACGTTCTGTTTTAAAGCCACGACGGAAGGTTTGAATCTTCTTGTTAGTCAACGGATCTATTCCATGATAGGCTTTAAAGTAATAAGCAGTAGTTCCATTTTTTTGGTATTTTCCAATCATTGATTTTACCTCACTTTTTTGATAAAATGGGTATAAGAAAACGACCTTTTTAATGGTTGTTTCTTATAACGCTAATCCTCACGCTCAGACTCGCCAAAGTTTGAGAGCGTGGGGCTTTTTTATTATTTTTTGGCTAGGCGCCATATTGTTAAATCTAGATAATACGTTAATTCTTTTTCACGAGTAACAACTCTCTCGGTTTCAATATTTAGGGTTTTATATGGTCCACCTCTACCAGTAAGGATTGCATCGTATCGGTAATTTGGATTAGCTATGTATGATGAAATTTGTGATGCGATCACAGCTGGTAAGTATCCAACAAAGATATTATTCACTAAAACTTTGACAGCATTTTTATCATGCGGATTTGAAGGTTCTGGTAATAGTTGAACGTCTACTGTTTTCAATTTATTGTATTTGTAAACAGGTTTATATGTTTCAAGCATATAAGATTTCAAACTCTTATTATCTTTCCCAAAATAATGGACACCCTTGGAAAGATAATCAGCTGCAATCTCAGCTTCTTCTTGATGATAATTTGTTCCCATTAATAAGAAATCATCTCGGAAAACAATTGTATCAATCTGTGGACTGTAATTTTCAACTTTCTTCTTTTTCTCTCGCTTTGCAGTTAAACGACCAATAATGTAAGTTATAAAACCAGTAATAAACAAGAAGAAGCCGAGAGGTGGAAATAAAAATAGGAATATAGCACCTAAAACCATAAAGACAAGTCCAGCTTCTTTATATTCTTTTGAAGTGTGTTGCTTTTTACCGTTAGATGACAAAATAGATTGCTGTTTGTTGGTGACTACTTTCTTTTTTCGCTTCTTGGATGATTTAAACAAACCTGAAAGTCCAAAAGTTGTCTTATGATAAACCTTGTTATACAGGGCTTTTTTTGGATTTTTAATCCATCCCATCCCTTTCTTACCATATCCTGGGATAATAGCTTTTTTGACCTGTCTTTTCCATTTACTAGTGGTTCTAGCTTTAAAACTTCTGGTTAGACTTGGTTTTCTCATTCCTATTTTCATATTTTTTCTACCTATCCTACAAGTGCTAAATACTCTTCCTTAACCATAACTTCATCAGCTATAGTTTTTAGATTGTATTTTTCCATAAATGCTAAATAATTGAAAGTGCTAGTATCTTCAGCGATATCTAGTTCTGCTTTCATGAGATGATGAATCATGTTGCGATTTGCTTCTAGTTCGCACTTCTCACGGAAATTTTCGTAAATATTTGGCGAATGGTTGCGATGTCCTATTTCATGCAGAGCGACCTGAACCCTTTTATCTTCAGAGATTGCGTCGCTTAAAAACATTGTTTTTAAATCAGGTATATAGAATGCCTCGTCAGGAAAAAGAACATCTTCAAATATGTGAATTTTGATACCTAAATTATAGGCTAATTCCTTTTCTGTCATAAATTATTTATCCTTTTCGTAGATAAATTTCGATAATATTCTGGATTGCTTTCTTATCTTCATCTGATAATGGTTTACCATTGAAGCGCATAGCAGTCGAAGCGAGTTCTTCAACATTTACCTCTTTGCCTTCAAAAAAGAATTGCTCTTTTGAGTTGGCAATGTTTGGGTTATCAGTACGTCCAAGCAAATAGTCGGTGGACACGTTGAAGTAGTCAGCGATTTCTTGCAATCTTTCAGCATTTGGTTTTTTACTCTTCATGCTATAGATTGTATTCCTGCTATATCCGAGTGTTTCTTCGAGAGAATTTATAGAAATTCCTCGTTTTTGACAAAGTTCTTTAATTTTTTCAAACAAAGAAAACATTGATTTATCAGCCTTTCTAAGACATGACAAAAAATATTTAAACTTTTGTGTGTAAAATCGTTGACAAAACACAATCAATAGTTTACAATAGTTTTTGTAAGTAAGTTACAACTAAAAAAACAACTAAGAAATAAATTATAAAAATGTTTTGGCGAACGGTATTTATAGTTTTATTAGTGCTTTTTCTTATGCTCTTATTCTAAACAATAGATTGTAAAAAGTCAAGCAATAACACAAAAAATAGTTAAATTTTTAGTTGTTTCTTATTTACAAATAAATAAAGAGGGAGGGACACATATGCCAGATATCACAAATGGTCGTGAGAAAGTCAATGCTTTTTTAAAAGACAAAGGTATTAAAAAAACAACTCTAGCGGTTGCTTATGGCTTTAAACGACAGGAAGTGACGAATATTCTGAGTGGGACGACTAAAGGTCCACGAGCGAACAGTTTCATTCTTCAGGTTATTGAAGATTACGGGATTGAGTAGGAGGAGTAGGAAAATGGAAAGTGTTTTTTCAGCGGTTCTCGTCTCAGTAATTACTTCATTTTTGGTGACGGTAATGCTATTGCGAGGATATTCGAATAGATTGACCGAAATACTTGAGAATTTTTTTGACAATGAATTGCAAGCACGAAAAGAGATACAAAAACTTACTTTAGATACAATGGATAGAATTGCTAATAAATACAAATAAAGCAAAAGTTTTTACCGACAGGAGTAGGAAAATGAATGAACTCAAAATAAGAGAAGATGGCATTTATTTGAATGACCAAAAATTAAAAGGGGTGCAAGCAATCAAAACAAAAAGCACGGCCGAAAGATGCCATGCTACTGTCTACTTAAAATTTATTGCCAAGCTTATTTGAAATGAGGTTGGTATTTGATTTCGTTATATCACAAGCAGAAAGGAGAACGGAATGAACGAACTAGAAAGAACAGCCCTCAATGAAGTATTGAGGACCGTTAGACTTATAAATCAAAAAGTTGCTGAGGTTGTTGAACTTCAAAGTCAACAAGAGCTAGCTATCACTTATCTTCGGGGAATAATGGACGGTTCTTTGTCCGATTGATTATCTCTTGAGCTTGTTGAATAAATGACTGATTGTCTATTTGCAATGGTTTAAAATCAAAATCATGCGTATGTACGAGAGAAGAATAAGACTGTTGCTTTTCTAATAGATTTAGTATTTTGTTTAGCTTTTTTGTCAAATTATCATTGACATCATCGAGTGTAAGGGTTCTTTCAGTACGACTCTCAGGCATTTCAAAGTTTTCAAAGCTTTTCATTTTAGCTTTTAAATCCTTTTTGGATTGCTCGATTTTTCCAACAGAAAGGTTATAGAAAACAGTTCTTTGGGATATAACATCAAAAGGAAGTCTATTACCTGCTTGTATGATAGGAACTAAGGGGAGTTCTAACGCTTGTCGAAATCCTAGTTCATAAAATGCATTCGGATTGTGACCTGTCATATCTGCTACAACCATAGGAGCAGTCTTGAGATAGTTAATGATAGTTTCATTGATATTATCAACTGCATCTACTTGGTCAACTCGTACTGGTTTATATCCTAATTCTTCACAGACTGGGGATATCAGGTAAGAAAAAACCTCATCTGCTCTATCTCTAGTTTCTGTTCCAGATTCGCCAATAGCAGTTACAATAAAACAAATTTTTTCAGTCATATTTTCTCTCCAATCGTTTTTATTTCATTATACCAAATTTAGAAAGGAATATTATGAACGAAATTTTTAATTTTCACGGGCAGGAAGTCCGTACTTTGACAATTGATGACGAGCCTTGGTTCGTTGGGAAAGATGTTGCGGATATCCTAGGATATAGCAAGGCTAGAAATGCGATTGCTCTTCATGTTGATGAAGAGGACGCCCTAAAACAGGGCATCCCTACTAGTGGTGGAACACAGGATATGTTGATCATCAACGAAT
Organism: Streptococcus mitis; assembly: GCA_032480835.1. GTDB lineage: Bacteria > Bacillota > Bacilli > Lactobacillales > Streptococcaceae > Streptococcus > Streptococcus mitis_DK. The sequence goes on along the minus strand of JAWETZ010000007.1, from coordinate 5,768 downwards.
CTGGTCTCTACTCTCTTATCTTATCCAGCAAGTTGCCTCAGGCTAAAGAGTTCAAGCGCTGGGTGACATCAGAGGTCTTGCCAGCTATTCGCAAGCAGGGCGGATTTATCCGCGAGGATTTGGATGAGGATGCCTTCATCGCTCTGTTTACTGGGCAAAAGAAATTGCGTGAGCAACAGGCGACCATGCTGGAAGATATCGACTACCTCAAGAGCGAGCAACCGATTCATCCAAGCTATGCTCAGTCGCTCCTGAAGAAGCGTAAGGCTAGGGTTGTGGCTTGCCTGGGTGGCATTGATAGCCCAGCTTATGCGGATAAGAATTTCGCTCAGTCAGTTTTTAGACAAGCTGAGATTGATTTCAAGGATCATTTTAATATCAGTCGCTATGACTTGCTACCCAAGAAGCATGCGGATGCCGCTCTAGCTTACTGGATGACGTGGGAGCCAAGCACTAATACCAAGATGAAAATCATGGAACTGAACGCTTATGTTTCGTAGATCAAAAAAGCACCTGACGAAAATCAGGCGCTTACTTAAATAACTAACTGAATTATAACACATTAGGAGGCTATTGTGAACCTACTTAGTGAAGAATGTGAAAATGGTATCCGATTAGATGTAAGAACTCAATTCAAGGAATCATTTCAAGAGTTACTTGACCATGAGACGTTGGAGAAACGTTGGCTATCAATAGAGAGTGCTGCTAACTACTCAGATTGTAGCACAAACACTATCAGGAAATGGTTAAGAATGGGATTGAATCTTTACAAGATAGACGGAACCAAGAGAATTGACAGAAAAGAATTGGATGAGTTTATCCAAGCGTATTTAGTAATTTAAAACAGGAGAGACACAAATGTTTGAACCACCGATTTTAGACCAACTGATGGGGGTTGGAGCCTTGCTGCTTGGATTTGCAGGGCTTTGCCGTCATATCAAATTGCAGGAAAAACGCAAGGAAGAAGAAAGACGAGAAGAGCAAGAATTTGCGTCTATGATTATCCAAGGGTACAACCATGCATACGAACGTGGTAGAGAGGACAAATGGCAAGAAATTCGCAAGAATATTCGACGAGAGTTTAAAGGCTTCACCTACGACAACGAACCGCCTGTAGGATTGCGTTCAGAACATCTAGGCTTACGCCAAGAACCTCTAGCTTTGCCAGAACCTAAAATGCATATCTTGAAGTGAGGAGGTCAGGAAATGGAAGAATTGATTGAATGGCTATTATGGCATGAGCGAGTGAATAAAGAAATGTTATCGTCTGATGAAGAAAAGTCTGACTTTGAACTATATTTAGAGGACGAGAACAGGAAAATTTTACTTATCAAAGAATACCTAAATGACTATGAAAAACTAGCTAAGGACTATCGTGATGTGGCCCTTAAAAATAAGCTGCTCAAGATTGAAAAAATGGAGCTGGAAGGCAGGTACATCTATGAGGATATGCGGATGAAGTATCGTGCCAATCGCAGGAAGTGGGGGGCAAAGACTTAGTGTGAATTGGAGGAGTATATGTCTGATAATAAAAAATATTATTACTTAAAATTGCGAGACAATTTTTTTGATAATGACGATATAGTAATCCTTGAAAGCATGCCAGACGGGATACTTTATTCTAACATTCTACTAAAACTTTATCTTAGAAGTCTTAAAAACAATGGTAAATTAATGTTTAATGACCGCATACCTTATAATGCACAGATGCTATCAACGATTACTAGGCAACCAGTTGCAGTTGTAGAAAAGTCAGTCGGGATATTTAAAGAGATGGGATTGATTGAGGTTTTGGATAATGGGGCCATCTACATGCTTGATATCCAAAATTTTATTGGTTCATCAAATACTGAAGCTGATAGAAAGCGTGAATATAGACGAAAAATCGCTTTAGAAAAAGGTCAAAAACTTTTGGGACATTCGTCCGGACATTTGTCGGACGAACAGGCACCAGAGATAGAGATAGAGAATAGAGATATAAAAGAGAATAGAGATATAAAAGAGATAGATTCTGCAAAGGACAATTCTCCTGCTGCTATTGCTGAATATTATCAATCTCGTGTCGGAGTGCTTGATGGGAAACAATTTGAACAACTACTTGACTACATTAGATTTGATCATATGGAGTATGAATTGGTAAAACTTGCGATTGATAAGGCTGCTGATAATTCAAAACGAAGTTTTGGATATGTAAATAGTATTTTGAAGAATTGGGTGCAAAATGGCATCAAGACTACTGTACAACAAGAAGAAGAACAATCAAACTTTAACAAGTCAAGAGGATTTACTACTTTTCGTGGGAATCAATCAGAACAGGAGGTCAAGGACGAATGGGGATTTTAGAACTTATCGAGCAATTTGAAGATGAATTTTATCCGTTGAGCTACGAGAAGAAAACTCTTTTAGCGAGCCAGCCAATTCATCAAGTGATTACCTGCTTGTCTGAAATGGCTAGCTGGCATGAATGCGGAGGTCGTCTGTCATGGTAGACAATGTGTTTGAGGAAATTGCCTTATCTTATCACAGGAATACAGAACAACAGGAAGAGCTTTGCGAAAAGCATAACATCCCTTTGATAAAGATATTGAGGACTGATAGTGTTGTATGTAGAATGTGCGAATCTAAGCGGATCCATGAGGAAAACCAAGCAAGAGTGAATGAACTGGCCGACGCTGAGAATGAGCGAGAGAGGAAATACTATCTTGAGAAGTTTTCTCTTTATGATGAGGTTTTGAAAAATGCTACTTTGGACAACTTTGAGACACCCACTGAAAAAGAAGCGGAAAAACTAGCTTTTGCAAAGAGGATTTGTCGCGAGTGGTCTGAGGGTGCTAGGAACAACATAGTGCTACAAGGAGAAGCTGGGACAGGTAAGAGTCATTTGGCCTTTGCGATGGTCAAAGCTTTGTCTGAGTACACGAAAGAGATTGCTATCTTCATCAACGTGACGGACTTGCTGATGAAGATTAAAGCTGATTTTAGTCAGGAAGAGTTTCTGGTCAATAAAATTGCGAGTGCTAAGTTCTTGGTTTTGGATGATTTGGGCATGGAAAAGGATAGCGAATGGTCGTTTACTATTCTCTACAATATCCTGAATAAGCGTTCAAATACAATCATTACCACGAATTTGATTGCTGCTGATATTCAGAAAAGATATGGCAGACCCTTCATGTCCAGACTGATGAAGGGTGTGGATAAAGACCATTTGATGGTTTTCAATGATTTGACAAACAAGCGGAAGCAATATTTTTAGAATGGAGGTGGCTGATGTTTATTTTAAGGCATGGGACAAGAGCGGATAAGCCGTTTCTGAGGTCCGCGGTTATAGGAGTGACTGGCTTAGACATTTCATGTTCTGAGGAGAAGAAAGCCATGCGGTTTATTTCTCGGGCGGCAGCCTTACAGGTTGGAAAAGCATTGAGGGGTTCCTTTGGGAACTTTTACCCTGTTGAGGTGGAGTGATGTTAGAGCTTTACTTCGTCTACAATGGGCACTGCAAGTTTTTCCTTGGGAGGTTTGACAATGTCGATGATCTCATTGAGCAGATGGAAGACCATCAGTGGGCTTTCTCGGCTATCACTCATCCAAGGTTTCAGAAGCGCATCGGTCAGCGGACAACGCGATTTGACTATGGTGCTAAGGATTGTTACTACTTAGCGACTTTTTCAGGAGGAGAAGAAAATGATTGAACTTATTAAAGAATTTGGCATGGCTATTATGTGGCTATTTCTCGGTTACTTAATCGGGGAACGTGCAGCAAGAAAGGACAAGAAAGATGATCAATAATGTTACGTTAGTGGGTCGCTTGACAAAAGACCCTGAATTGAAGTATACGCCGTCGAATGTGGCGGTTGCTACCTTTACTCTGGCGGTCAATCGGAACTTCAAGGGAGCCAACGGCGAGCGAGAGGCGGACTTCATCAACTGTATGATGTGGCGCAAGCAGGCGGAGCTATTCGCAGAATGGTGCAAGAAGGGCAATCTGGTCGGTGTGACGGGTCGCATTCAGACAAGGAACTACGAGAATCAGGAAGGGCGCAGGGTCTATCTGACTGAGGTGGTCGCAGATGGTTTTGAGCGACTTGAAAAGCGTGATGATACAGCTAACCGTTCGAACATTGAGGAACAAATGCCAGGATACGCCCTTGAAGAAGATGATTTTCCGTTTTAGTGGGAGGTAAGAAATATGGTTGGAGTAACCTATCAGGAAATTCATCTCTTTGTTGAATTTTTGAAAGAGCAGTATGGCCAAGGTCGTCCAGACTATATTGAAGCCCTGAACGACTTAGACGGTCTGGTGGAAGTCTCCTACAGAGAAGCTATTGAAAGATTTTTAGAAGATGAATTATGATAAAAAGATAATCGTCGAAGAACTGAAACGGACGATTGAGCAGACGGAGGCAAGGATAGTTGAACTATCTAAGCCGTGTGTCAAATCGCTTGCTTTTAGCAGGTCTGAGGAACGTGACTTGCTTAAAAAGAAAGTGAAGAACTGGAAGAAGAGAATAAAGGAGTTGGAAGATGAAACTTAATGAATTGATTAAGAAATATGAAGAATACGAAAATGGTTTATTGGACTTTGGAGCAAAAATAGCTTGTCAGAATTTTTTAAAAGATTTGAAACAACTAGACGAACCCCGAAAAGCCAAAGTAAAGCAGTTTGTGGCGGATTGGTATGAGGAACACAAAGATGAATTTGAGTACAATGTGTGGGATTGGTTATCTTCAAAAAGCGAGTTAGGAAAGATTGATAGTAAGTTCGCTTTTTGGTTGAACGACGTAGATAATACACCTATTCAAACCCTCGTCAACATGCACCAATTCGGCTACGAGGTCGAGGAAGAGAAGCGGTATCGGGTTAAGATTAAAGGGAATATTAAAGAAAATATGTTGGTTTATGGAGAACTTTTGGAAAGGTATTACTTTACAAAAAGCCTTAGCTTAGACAACGCTATATATTCCCACACCCGTAAAGAACTCGAAGAAGCTGGCTTCGGCTGGGTATTTGATTGCCCAGGAATTGAGATTGAGGAGGTGGAATAAATGGCAAAATTTATTAAAATCCAATCTTGTTACAGAGGGATTGTCGAAAACGAACTCATCAATATAGAAGATATTAGTCGCATCTGTCTAGGTCCTAACATCTTATTTCTACGAACACCTTACAGTGCCGGAGAGCGTCATATTTCTATCACTAAAGATTCGGTAGATAAATTATTGAAGGAGTTGGATATTATTGGGGAGGTGGAGTGATGGCTAAAATCATGATACCTAAATGCGTTGGGGAATATATAAATGGAGCTAAAAAGCAGAAGTTGTGCTTGGACGACGCTATAGAATTATTAAAACAAGGGACAGCGAGTCCCGAAACTGCGGAATGGCTCTTTAAGTATAAAAATATGGGTGCTTTCGCCAGAGCTTGGTTAGATGGATTCGAACTACCAGGCGAAATACAATTACCTGAAGGAGAGACAGAACTGGAGTACTACGAACGAATACTTAAAATGCTACCACTATATCCAAATCCTCTTTTGACGCATGCTATGGCTTATGTTAGCACCAAAATTGACCGATTGAAAGAAGCTGAGAAACTAAAATTAGATATCAAGGAGGCAACAGATTGAAACGATTCATCACAGTATGTATCCTCGTCTCTGCTGGACTAAACATCTGGCAGATGGACAGGATTCGAGATTTGGAAGAAAAGAAGCCGATGGTTATCTATAAAGCTGATAATCAAGGCGCTGAAATCCATGGCAAAGTCCTTG
>JAWETZ010000006.1:0-81642 GCA_032480835.1 Streptococcus mitis | reverse complement strand
TAACAAATCAAGAAGTTAATTGGGTTCATTTCATCCATTCTGCACCCTTTACCGCCTCAACTGCACAAAAAAGAGAGGTCTTGCCTCTCTTTGGGTTATTTTTCGTCATTCATTTTTGACTTTACTTCATCATAAGATAGTGCATGAGATTCTTCTTCTATTGTTTCAGGCATCTTTCCTGTTTCGTAAAGAGATTTAATTTGTGTACTATCCAATGTTTCGTATTTCAATAATGCTTCTGCAATCAACTTGTGAGTTTCACGATTTGACTGAATAATTTCAGCAGCTTTATTTCGTGCTTCATTCAATAATGAACGAACCTCTTCGTCAATTTCATAAGCTGTTTGTTCTGAAATTGATTTTTGAGAGCTTTGTGCACCAAACATGGCATGATTACCCTCATATTGTACCGGACCAAGTTTTTCACTCATACCGTACTCTGTAACCATTGCACGAGCCATCTGTGTAGCTTGTTCAAAGTCATTTGAAGCTCCTGTCGTTTGGACATTAAAGATGATTTCTTCAGCTACACGTCCACCCATTAAACCAGCCAATTGCTCTTTCATATCTTCTTTAGATAGAAGCATTTGATCTTCCTTAGGAAGTGCAATCATGTAACCACCTGCACGGCCACGTGGTACAATTGTAACCTTATGGACAACGCGGGCATTCGATAAGACTAGACCAACAATGGTATGTCCAGCCTCATGGTAAGCAACCAATTCACGTTCTTTTTGTGAAACTGTCTTATCTTTCTTAGAAGGACCAGCAATAACTCTATCTTCTGCTTCATCAATATCTGAGGCATCAATTATTGATTTATTGCGACGAGCAGCGACTAAAGCCGCTTCATTCAATACATTCTCTAAATCAGCACCAACAAAACCTGGAGTTTGTTGAGCCACTAATTTCAAATCAACATCTTCTGCTAAAGGCTTGTTCTTAGCATGAACTTTCAAGATTGCTTCACGACCTTTAACATCAGGGCGACCAACCAATACTTTTCTATCAAAACGTCCTGGACGCAAAAGGGCAGGATCAAGTACATCTGAACGGTTTGTCGCAGCGATAACGATAATCCCTTCATTTCCCTCAAAACCGTCCATCTCAATCAAGAGTTGGTTCAAGGTTTGTTCACGTTCGTCATTACCTCCGCCAAGACCGACTCCACGTTGACGTCCAACAGCATCAATTTCATCAATAAAGATAATAGCTGGTGCTGCTTTTTTGGCATCTTCAAAAAGAGAACGAACACGACTAGCTCCAACTCCGACAAACATTTCTACAAAGTCAGAACCTGAGATACTAAAGAATGGGACACCTGCTTCTCCGGCTACTGCCTTAGCAAGCAAAGTTTTACCTGTTCCCGGAGGTCCCTCCAAAAGAACACCTGCTGGAATACGGGCTCCAAGTTTTGTAAATCGTTTTGGATCTTTTAAAAATTCAACAACTTCAACTAGTTCTTGTTTTTCTTCCTCAGCTCCAGCAACATCTGAAAATCTTACTTTAATATCTTCTTTATTTGCAGCTTTAGCCTTACTACGTCCAAAACTCATTGGGTTACGGCTATTATTTCCTCCCATATTTCCCATCATAGAGAATAGGAAGAAGAATAGAATACCGAATGGCACAATGGATACAAGAATATTAATCCACATACCACTTGAACTTTCATGCTTAACAGTTACTTCTGCCTTATGGTCAGAAGCAAGTTTTTGCAATTCTGATACTGTAGTATCTGAAGGAAGAATAATACTTGAAAATTTCTCTACTGTTGTAGCAGAAGGAGAAAAGAACTGGATACCTGTTTCTTCTTTACTTGTTTTAGGATTTTTATAAACACCTGAAACTTCGATAACACTGCCATTTGGTTGGTAGGTTAATTCTTTTACGTTGTCATCGGTAATTTCTTTTACCAATTCTGTATAATTAATTTGCTCACTTTTCCCTGCAACACTACCTGTACTAAAATACTGATAACCTGTAACTAGGAGAAAAATAAGTAATAACCATAGAAAAGGATTTTTAATTAAACCATTATTTTGTTTTTTCATTAAAAATTGTTCTTTCTAATTTGAATACACTTCTTCTTTCAATACTCCAACATAAGGAAGGTTACGATAATTTTCTTTGTAGTCTAAACCATAACCTACTACAAACTCATTTGGGATAGTAAAGCAGGTATAGTCTGCCTCAATTTCTACAACACGTCCTTCTGGTTTATCCAACAAGGTTGCAATGTTAACAGAAGCTGCTTCTCTTGCAATAAACATATCTCGCAAATTCTTCAAAGTTTGACCTGTATCAATGATATCTTCTACAAATAGAACATGTCTTCCTTTAATATCTTGAGTTACATCTTGCTTGATATTGATGACACCACTACTTGCTGTTCCACCATGGTAGCTAGAAACCATCATGAAGTCCATTTCAATATGTGTATCAATATGTTTAACCAATTCAGCCATAAAAGGAATAGATCCTTTTAAAATCCCAACTAAAATTGGATTTTTTCCTGCATAGTCTTTGGTTAATTGAGCACCTAATTTTTTAGCAGCTTCTGTAATTTCATCGTGTGAAACGAGGATTTTTTTAATATCGTTTTCTAACATTTTTTTACCTATCTATTTTTTCTATATAAAGTACAGTGTTCATTATATCATTTTTCGTGTTTTTACTCAAATTACTGGTCGCAATTCCCAAAATTGAGACAATTTCACCAAATTGCTCAATAATCAGAGCTGATTTTCGCTTTTCCATAGGGATTTTCAAATCAATAAATAGACGTCTGAGTTTTTTTCTATGCCCATTTTGAATCAAAAAATCTCCTGGTTTTCGATGACGAATGAGTATTGATGTTTCCCGTGAAACAGGTATTTGTTGAATTGATTCACCTTCTAATGGAAGTCCAAAGGAAAATAAATATCCTTGATAAGATACCTGATTTTGATAGTGTAACACAAATTCATCTTCCTTTTCATCAGCCTGCGGACTGATTTTACAAATCTGAAACTGTCGATACTCTTTTATCAATTCATAGCCATTTTTAAGCAGATGACGATACTGGCTTTTAGTTTTTAAAATTTGCCGAACTTCAGCAAACTGCGCTTTTGTAAGATTCAAATCTGGAAAACGATTCAGATAAGTTTGAAGTAAAACTCTTTGTGTTGACTCAGAATAAGAAAATAACTGCTGTAAATTTTCCACATCAATATTGTTAGATAATTCAGTTATAGCTAAGTCATAATCTAAAATTTCATTGCCGATACTTAAGATTGCATCTCTAAATCGAGGATTTTCTTTTTCTAATTCTGGTAAGTATGAGTTTCGAATACGATTGCGAAAATAATGATTTTCCTGATTTGATGTATCTTCAAAGTGAAAAATTGATGGAAAGTCTTTTTTCTGAAAATGCAAGAAGGGACGAATAATTTCTATCTCTCCGACTACTTGCTTCTCCTTAATTCCTGATAGATAGCGCAAACGAGTGCCTCGAATCAAACGCATCAAAATCGTTTCCACCTGATCATCAGCATGGTGGGCAGTAACTAAAGCTGTCGCACCTGTCTTTTTCATGACCTCTTGAAAAAAATCATAACGAAAATGTCGAGCACGAGCTTCTGAAAATTCACCTAAAAAATTGCTGATATAAATAGGAAGCTCTGCTTCAGCAACCAACTTCCTTAATTCCTTTTCTTCCCAATCTGATTCTACTCTCTGCTTATGATTCACATGGGCTAGAATCAATTCAATTTCTAACTCTTTTTGATAAGTAGATAATACCTTAAATAGAAACATAGAATCTAACCCTCCAGAAAGAGCTAGCACCACCTTAGTATGCTTTTTGAAATATCCCTTCTTGAGAAAATGATTTAAAAAATCTTGTTCCCTCATTTTAGAACCTCATAAACATCCTTGGCTATCTGAGAAATTGTATCATAATCAGAATTCTTAGTGAAAATAGAAAGAATAAATGGAGAATCTGCGTAGACAACACCCGTATCATGCTTAAATTCGTCCGCATCCCCAATTTTATGAGCTACCTTCACAGAAACACCTTTGGCAATTCGCTGATTATCAAAATCTGTTTTAGTCAAAGACTCTAGCACAAATCCATTTTGATTATAAATAGCTTCCATGACCTTCCCGGCCATCTTGGAAGAAATCAATTTTTCTTTTGGATCCCAATCATCTCCCATAATAGCAGACATCTTAGACTTAAATGTGGCATCAGATTGGTTTGAAATGTAATAACCTAATATATTATGAGCTACATTATCAGATTCTTTAGATACTTTTGTGATTAAGTCCTTGAGAGAATACTCTTTATTATCCTCTTTTTTAGGGAGGCTACCACTTCCCTCTGGTTTATAAGAACCTGGAAAATCATTGACTGCAGATACGTATTTTACAGTCGTATCTAACTGATAAAGACCCTCATTTATTTTTTCTTGCGCATAATAGAGATAAGGGAGTTTCAAAACACTAGCTGCATACATCTTTTCATCTTGATTGATACCAGCTTCTTTTCCAGTAGTTAGTTGCTTAACATAAATAGAGAAAGAATCTTTCTGATATTTTTCAGATAACATTTCTTGAACTTTACTCATCCGATTATCTTCTTCAGAAGTTGATTCTTTAGCTACCCATCCAGCCTGATCAATATGTAAAAATTCCCTTCCTTCTACAAACATGGTCTTGTCGATTGATACTTGCGAATAAGCTGATAAGGATGATTTCACTTCTTTTAAGTCATAAGGACTATTGTACAGTTTAAAATCAGATTCTAACCATACTTTTTTTATTGTTGGAGTTACCTCTGATTGATCATATAAAGATCGTTTGTCCGCAGCTATAAATTGATGATTTGATAGCTTAAATACCGGAATCCCTTGTTTATTTAAGCGCCACTCGGTTATTTGAAAACTTGTTTGGGGAGTCAATTTTCCAGATTCCACTACTAAATCTTCATTCGCATAAACTGGAACCTCTCCATAAACCATGGGAGAACTTAATTTTTCTCTAAAATAAATACCAAAGTCAGATTGTGAAAGGTAATAAATTTCTTTCGAAGTATAGACGACTTCTTTTTCTGTGCTAACGACTTTTGAAATGGTCAAAAAACTTGGTAGCAACAAAATAATTAAGAATTTACGCATTCTTCCTTTCCTTTTCTTCTTGTAAACGCAATAATTGATTTTTATCAGCCAACTCTTCCAGCTTTTCATCTGATAAACTCAAAAATTGCTCTATTACGTCTAGTAAATTTTCCATTTTATCACCTTTGAAGCAAGTCAGGAATCGTATAAACTATTTCCCTCGACTTAGAATAATAGTACTTCGCTCGTGTATATTTGGCAGCATAATCCTCATCTTTCAACTTGGTAGCAAATGCTGTCTCCTTATCCTTTTCATCACTCAAAGTTTGATACTGAGTTTGCAAGTCTGATAATTGCTGACGTCTTTGGAGTAATTGCTGATAACTCTGCGCTAAATTAAAAGTTGGCAAGATAAATAATAGCATAATCAAAATCAATACCCACCCCATAAAACGATTCCGTTTTTGTCGTTCTTTCATCAGGTAGCGACGACGTTGATATTCATTTTGAATAAAAGAATTATTCAATTGTACAATATTTTTAGACATTTTCTTCTACCCGTGTTTCACTGATAATTTCATACATGCCTGCTGCATCTTCTTTTTTTGTGCTATCTTTCATCTCTAGTACTTTGACAAGTAGCAACTTATTTCCAAAACGAATTTCAACTTGGTCATTAACTTTCAAATCCGTTGAACTTTTGGCCAAGATTCCATTCACCTTGATTCTGCCTTTATCTGCTACTTCTTTTGCGACTGTACGACGCTTGATAATTCGCGATACTTTTAAATATTTGTCTAATCTCATCCTTATTACCTCAACTTATTATTGTACCATTTTTATCTATTTTATAGAAGAAAAATATCAAATGGAATTTTCTTTCTTAGACTCTTTTATCTCTAATAAATTTTCTCCAAAAATCAGCAGACCTTCTAAAATTTCATAATCTTTCTTATTTTGGACATCAAATACAAGCTCCATTAATCCCTTATTCTCAGCGATGCCTGCTTTTAAGTTCGTTGCGGATAAAGCTTTAAAATAATCTTGAGCTAAAAACAGTCGTTGAGTGACTTTTTCAAATTGAACTGTAATTTTATTATCTTTTCTTTCCACACGTTGAACAAAGACCTTGTCCAAATATGACTTGACCAAACCAATCTCTAAAAGATAGGCTACTACATCTGGGTATTCTCCAAAGCGGTCCATCAACTCTTCTTGTAACTCTTCATAATTGACACGGTTGTCAATTTGACGAATTTTCTTGTAAATTTCAATCTTATGTCGTTGATCAGAAATATAAGTATCAGGAAGATAAGCATCAATTTGTAAAATCAATTCGGCATTCCCTTTGATTCTTGTGTTTGCATTCCCGTTTCGTTTAGCAATAGCTTCCTCTAGTAACTGCGAATACAATTCAAAACCAACAGAATCAATGAAACCAGACTGGGATTTCCCTAAAAGATTTCCTGCTCCACGAATCGAAAGATCTCGCATAGCAATCTTAAATCCGGAGCCCAATTCTGTAAATCCTTTTATGGCTTCTAATCTCTTCTCAGAAACTTCACTGATTGATTTTTCTGGACGATACATGAGATAGGCATAAGCAATGCGATTACTACGACCTACCCTTCCTCTTAACTGATACAAGGTTGACAAGCCCATATGATCTGCATTTTCAATAAACAAGGTATTGGCATTTGGAATGTCCACCCCTGTCTCAATAATAGTAGTCGTCACCAAAATATCGTATTGTCCCTCAATAAAGTCTAATAGAGTATTTTCCAACTGGATCTCACTCATTTGCCCATGAACATAACCAATCGAAGCCTCTGGAATCAACTCCTGTAATTCTGAAACCTTCTGATCAATTGTGTCAACTTTATTGTAAAGATAGTAAACTTGACCTCCACGCTCCATTTCACGCAAAACAGCATCACGAATGACGCTATCATTTTTTTCCAAAACATAGGTCTGAACAGGATAGCGATTAGTCGGCGGAGTTTCAATAACAGACAAATCTCTGATTCCCAACATAGACATATGGAGGGTACGAGGGATTGGCGTAGCTGTCAAAGTTAGAACATCCACTTGTTTCTTCAATTCTTTCAAAGTTTCCTTATGCTTGACACCAAATCGCTGTTCCTCATCAATAATCATCAAGCCCAAATCAGCAAACACAACATCTTTTGACAAAACACGATGGGTTCCAATCAAAATATCAACTTGACCGTTTTTCAATTTTTCAAGTGTTTCAGTCTGCTCTTTTTTACTTCTAAAGCGACTCAACACATCAATATTAACTGCAAAATTTTGGAATCGTTCCTTAAAATTCGTATAGTGCTGTTGCGCTAAAACCGTCGTCGGAACTAGAACGACAACTTGTTTGTGATCATTGACTGCCTTAAAGGCTGCACGCATAGCAACTTCAGTCTTTCCAAAACCAACATCCCCAACTAAAAGTCGATCCATTGGTTGAGAAGCCTGCATATCTCTCTTGATTTCCTCAACACTACGCAGTTGATCATCGGTTTCAACATAAGGGAAGGCATCATCAAAAGCATGTTGATCCTCATCATCAGCTGAGAAAGCAAAACCCTTCAACTGGCTACGTTCGGAATAAAGTTTAATTAAATCGTCAGCTATATCCTCTACCTGGTTCTTAACTTTTTGCTTTGCTTTTTTGAAATGACCATCATTTAATTTATTGAGTTTAGGTGCTTTACCCTCACTTGAAACATATTTGGACAGAAGATGAATCTGTTCTACTGGGATGGAAATTTGATCCCCATTTTGATACTGGACACTGATATAATCGCGATGAATTCCCTTGATTTCAATGGTTTCAATTCCTAGATATTGGCCAATCCCATGAATATGGTGAACAACGTAATCTCCTTTTTCAAGTTCATTGTAATCTTTTAATCTCTCTGCGTTTGAAACATGTTGTCTTCGAAAACGACGTTTCAATTTCTTTTGAAAAATCTCATGTTCAGTTATCAATAAAATCTTTTCATCTACAAAATGAAAACCATGTCTGAGATTCCCCTCGATTAAGTTTACAGATTCTTGACAGATTCTTGACTTATCTCTAGAATCCAATTTAATATGGTATTCCTCTAATACATCCTCCAATGTTTTACTTCCCATTGAATTGCTAGATTGCAGGATAATGGTGTAATCCATTTTTTTATATCGTTCAATTTCTTCTTTTAGAAAAGAAAATTGATTGAAAAATTCCTGCATAGGATATTGATTAAATTGATAAATTTTGTCAAACTTGAGATTTCCTAACCCCTTTTGCAGATTAGAAAAAAAGGTCACTGGACTTTGTTTTTTATAGATTTGCTCAGTATCCGCAAAATACTGCATATCAGAAAATGCTTTACTATTCTGTAAATCTTCTGTAAAGCATTGCGCTAATTCTCTTTCAAAGACTTCATACTGACTCATCAATTTTTGATAATCATCAAAGAATATTGGTATGTCTTTTTCAATATAATCAAAGACAGTCCATGTCTTTTCATAGCACAAGGATAAAAACTTCCGAGAATCTGCATGACTTTGTTTTTGGTGAAAACTTGAAAGAATTTCTTCTAGATAGGATTTCAGAATCGGCGATAGAGTCTTCAAAATTTGTTTTTCTAAAGTCAACTTACCTCGTTGATAATCTTCTTCTCTTATAAGAATATCGCTAGCTGGAAAGATAATGAGTTCTGACTGATTTTCTTTCGATAATTGTGTTTCGACTTCAAAAGTACGAATTCCATCGACTTCATCACCAAAAAACTCAATTCGGCAAGGTTCTAACTGAGATATTTCAAAAATATCTAAAATATCTCCTCTCAGACTAAATTCTCCTTGAGTTTGTACTTGTGTAACCTTTCGATAGCCGATTTCTTTTAACTGATAGATAAGTGCGTTTTGATCATATTCTTCACCCACTGATATTTTTACAATACTATTTTTAAATACATTGGGAGAAGGTAAAAACAATCGACTTGCTGCAATATTACAAACTAAGATCCCTTTCTTAGACGGATCACTCAAAAAACGCAAGGCTTCAACCCGTGAGATAATTTTTTCTTGTGAAGACATTAAAAACTCGACCATAGGGGAATCATCTACCAAAAATGGATAGACAAATTCCTCACCTAAGATAGAAATAAGATCACTAATAAGCCCTTCTGCTTCTCCATAAGTTGATGTCAATAAAACAATCTTATCTTCTTTCTTCAAACTACTAGCGATTGCTAAAGCTTTTGTAGAAGTTGACAAACCTAACATTAATTGTCTTTTTTTATCTGCTAAATTTTGATGCCATTTTTGGATCTGATCATTTTCTGAGAATAAATCTAATAAGGTCACCATTTATCCGTTATACCTCTGCATTGTTTTCTCAAAATTTTTCTCTTGTAAATAGTAATTTACAGCATCGTCAACCTTGTCAATAGACTGTAAAATACCAATATAATCATCCTTGTCAAAGGTACTCAAAACATGGTTAACAACTGACATGCCATTTTTGGGTCTTCCAATTCCAATCTTAACACGATTAAAGGTCTGAGTCCCTATATGTTGAATAATAGACTTGATACCATTATGACCACCTGCTGAGCCTTTTGCTCTTAAACGAATTTTCCCAACTTCCATGTCAAGATCATCGTAAATGATTAGTAAATCTTCAATATCCAAACCATAGTAAGTTAATAAAGCATGGACCGCTTTTCCACTTTCATTCATAAAGGTCGTTGGTTTGACAAGATAAATTTTTTCTCCATTAAAGAAAAAAGATGCTAGATCAGCTTGAAATATCTTATCGTGTGTAAAAGTTAGATTCTGTTTCTTCGCTAGTTGGTCAATCAACATAAAACCAACATTGTGTTTTGTTTCAAAATATTTATCCCCTGGATTTCCCAAGCCTACAAGTAATTTGGTCATTTATTTGTCCTTTCAAAAGCCAAAAGGGTTGGAATTTTTTTCCAACCTAATTGATACTATTCATTAAATTTTTAGACATTAAAGCGGAATTCCATGATATCGCCGTCTTGGACGATATATTCTTTTCCTTCTTCACGCAAGCGCCCAGCTTCTTTTACGGCCTTTTCAGATCCGTATTTTACGAGATCCTCATATGACATGGTTACTGCACGAATAAAGCCTTTTTCAAAATCTGAGTGGATAATACCAGCTGCTTGAGGAGCCTTCATACCACGTTTGAAGGTCCAAGCGCGAACTTCTTTTTCACCAGCTGTAAAATAAGTTCCCAGTCCAAGCAAGTGGTAAGCTGCACAAGTTAACTTGTCAACGCCTGATTCTGTCAATCCAAGTGCTTCAAGAAATTCTTTCTTGTCTTCATCGTCTAACTCAGAAATTTCTTCCTCAGCACGCGCAGAAATAACGACTACTTCAGCATTTTCTGTCGCTGCAAATTCACGAATTTGTTTGACATAGTCGATAGAGTCAGGTTCTGAAACCACATCCTCATCTACATTGGCAACATAAAGAACTGGTTTAGTTGTCAAAAGGAAGAGACCTTTGACAACTTTTTGTTCTTCATCTGTAAATTCGATGGTGCGAGCTGATTTTCCATCTTCAAGGACTGGTTTAATCTTTTGAAGAACATTGAATTCTGCTACTGATTCTTTATCTTTTTGCGTACGTGCCATCTTTTCTACACGCGCATATCGTTTGTTCACTGATTCTAAGTCAGCAAGAATCAATTCCAGATTAATTGTATCAATATCTGCAAGTGGATCTACAAAGGCGTCTTCACGTCCTTGCTCGCGCATCACATTTTCATCATCAAAAGCACGAACTACGTGAACAATCGCATCTACTTCACGAATATTGGCCAAGAATTTATTCCCTAGCCCTTCTCCTTTTGAAGCTCCTTTTACAATCCCTGCAATATCTGTAAATTCAAATGTAGTTGGAACTGTCTTTTTAGGAGTGATCATTTCAGTCAATTTTTGTAGGCGTTCATCTGGAACCTCAACCATTCCAACGTTTGGATCAATCGTCGCAAATGGATAGTTTGCAGCCTCTGCTCCTGCTTTTGTAATTGCATTAAATAGTGTTGATTTACCAACGTTTGGCAAACCAACGATACCTGCTGTTAAAGCCATATTTTCTCATTCTCCGTTTTCATTTCAATCCCTAATATTATAACACAAAAAGGGAAAACTTGCTAACCCTCTAACTAAGGGTTCTCAGTCAATAATTTTATTCATTTTTCGATCAAAATCATAGCGCCCCATCATGACAACATGGTCACAATTACTGCATTTGATTTTGATATCTGCCCCTACACGTGTAATTTCCCAACGATTTGCTTTTTTACCAGTTGACTTGATGGTGCAAGCATGTGGTTTTTTCATTTCAACAAAATTTCCAACTTGATACATACTACTCTCCTTTTCTTTTTCGATTATATCATAAAAGAGGCGAGCCAGGCTCAACCTCTTTCACTTAATTTGTACGAACTGGTGTAATAAGCTGCATGAAGTCCTCATCAGTGTCTGCTGGCACAAGAGTAAATGGACGAACAGCTGAGATAAAGCTAATGGTCACCTTTTCGCTATTTAAAGCTTTAAGAGAATCAATCAAGTAAGTTGGATTGAAACTAATGGTCAAATCTTCACCAGTCACCTGATCAGTATCGATTTCTTCGTTTACTTTACCAACTTCTGGAGAGTGAACATGGGCGCTAACAACCCCATCTTTTATTTCAAGTTTCACAGTACCATTTTGAGTAGCACTTGATAAAAGACGAGCACGTTCCATTGATTGTCGTAAGTTTACAACATCAAAAGTAATAGTAGTGTTAAAGTCTGTTGGAATCAAGCGATCTGTATCAGGATAGTTTCCTTCTAGGAGACGAGTATAGAAGCTAATATTTTCGCTTCTAAAGAGAATTTGGTTATTGGCAAAGAAAATCTCTACAGTTTCAATATCATCTGTAAATACCGCTGAAAATTCGCGTAGAGAACGGCTAGGAATGACAACATCAAAATCATCACTATTTTTCTCAAGCGTTAATTTTTTCTGACTTAGACGATGCGAGTCTGTTGCAACTGTTTTTAGCTCCTTGTGTTGGCTCAATACAAAATGAACACCTGTTAAAATAGGACGACTCTCTTGTGTACTTGCAGCAAAGGCTGTTTCATTGATAATCTTCTTGAGTAATTTTGTTTCAAGAACCAAAGGAGTGCTTGCTGAAATTTCTTGGATTCGTGGGTACTGTTCGCTATCTTTTCCTTTTAGGGTAATTTCTGATTTTCCACTGGTTAAAACAATTTGATTTTGTTCAATTTCTTTAAAATCAAGAGTCACATCAGGTAGACTAGATACCACATTGATGAAGAAAGAAGCTTCAAGAAGGATAGAACCTAAAGAAGTAATTAACAAACCAGCATCTTCATTTTTTTGAGAAATAAAATTTTCAATTGAAATTTGACCATTTGAACCAATTAAAGTAACACCTTCATTTGTCACGTCAATTTTGACAGTTGATAAAATAGGAATGGCATTTTTAGAACTAATAGCTCTCTTAGTAGTATTTAATGCTTGTAGAAATAAATTTTTATTAATTGAAAAATGAATCATGGATTCTCCTTTATTTATTTTAGTATTAGAATGATAATAGTAATAATAGAGTCTGTGAATTCTGTGGAAAACAGACTAAAAGTAAGGCATACCAAGTTTTTTGCCTTGTTTAAAAAATGTGGATAAAAAAGATAAAAAAGCGAAAGTTATCCACAAGTTATTTTATTTTCTTTTTGATTGATTCAATTTCTAAACGTAAATTATCGTCTTCATCAATCAAAGATTTAATTTTTGCATGGGCGTGAATGACTGTTGTATGATCTTTTCCACCAAATTCCTTCCCAATTTTTGGAAGACTATTATCTGTTAGTTCTCTAGATAAATACATGGCTACTTGACGGGCTAAAACAATATTTTGAAGGCGTCTGCTTCCCTTCATTTCTTTGACACTAACTCCATAGAAGTTACCAACTTCATTTTGGATTTTGTCAATTGGGATGACAAGCATTTGGCTAACATCTTGTTTGCGAGCTCTAATAGCTTCTGCAGCAATATCAATAGTGATATTCTTGATTTTTTTTACTCTGGCAATTAAAGTGATGTCGTTAATGGCTCCCTCAAGATCTCGAACATTTGAATCAAATTGTCCAGCTAGGTATTCTAGAGTATCACTTTGGAAATTGTAGCCTAAATGTTCCGTTTTACTTTGTAAAATGGCAATGCGTGTTTCAAAGTCAGGGGGTGTGATAGTTTGTGTTAATCCCCAACTAAAGCGCGTGACAAGCCTCTCCTCGAGCCCTTCTAGATGTTTTGGACTACGATCACTGGTTAGGACAATCTGTTTTTGCTTGTCGTGCAGTGCATTAAAGGTATTGAAAAATTCTTCTTGTGTTGCAACTTTTTTACCACTTAGAGATTGTATATCATCAATCAATAAAAGATCAAGGCTACGATAGGTCTTTTTAAACTTTTCCATCTCCCCAAGTCTTAGGTGATCAAGAAAGTCATTAATAAAGCTTTCAGCAGGGATATATTTAACACGCGCATCAGGAATGTTTTTTAGAATTTCATTTCCAATAGCGTTTAATAAGTGAGTCTTGCCAAGCCCAGGTCCTCCATAGATAAAAAGAGGATTATAGGTCAGAGCCAAATCTTCAGAGACAGCCAAGGCGGCTGATACTGCCCAAACATTTCCATCCCCTTGAATAAAGTTATCAAAAGTATACCTTTCCTTTAATCCCGTATCCGAATAAGGAATAGATGCTAACTTTGGACTATAGTCATAAAGAGTTGAATTTGTAGCTTCTTCAATTTGTGAGATAGTCGTATCTTGAGGTTTGGTGAAAATATAGTGGGGAGTTATTTCAGCGTCATAAACTTCAAAACCAGCTACTACAATAATATCTTTTAGTTGTTTTTCCCAGACCATTTCCATTTCAGAGCGAGGTAGAAATATAGTGGCAATATTTTCTTCTACCTTGACGAGTTCAGCTTGGATAGCATAGAAATCATACATGGATCGAGTGAGTCTTTCTTGTGCAAATTCTAAAATACGATTCCAAAATTGTTTTTCTTTCAATCCGTTCTCCTCCTTTACTATTTGTTTAAAAGTTTAATGCTAGACTTATTTTACCATAGATAGAAAGAATTTTCCACAAGCTGTGAAAAATAATCCACAATGTTATCAATCTTTATCCACAGGTTGGGGATAAAAGCAGAAACTGTTGATTTTTAAAGCTTTTTATTGGAAAAAATAGTGGATAACCTTGTGATATAAAAAAATAAAAGAACAGCCTTATTTCAGGCTGTTGATAATTCTACTGTATTCTTCTTGATTTGAAAAAGAAATAATGATTTTTCCATTATCTTTTTTAGACAGTTTGATTTCAATATCTAATCCGAGTAGTTTTTTTAACTGTTCCTCTTCATTTTGTATGAAATAATCATTTTTTTGCTGTTTCTTTTGTTTTTTCTCTGTCAGAAGAGCTTCTAACTTTCTTACAGAAATGTCTTCCTCTATGATTCGTTGAAAGAAATAGTCTTGTTGTTCCTTATTCAACCCAACTAGAGAACGTGCATGTGCTTGTGATAGTTTGCCATTTTCTACTTCTGAGAGGATTTGTTCTGGCAAGGAAAGCAAGCGAATGGAGTTGCTGATATAAGGACGAGACTTGCCCATTTTATCTGCAATTTCAGCATGGGTAAATCCTTTTTCTACAAGAGATTCATAGGCGCGTGCTTCTTCTATCGGATTTAAATTTTCTCTCTGTAAATTTTCAATGATAGACTGTATCATCATCTCTTGGTCTGAGAGTTGCTTCACAACAGCTGGGATAGACGTTATACCAGCTAAAAGTGAAGCCCGATAGCGTCTCTCTCCTGCAAGGATTTCATAACCAATTACAGGAGATTGACGAACAATAATCGGTTGAATGATACCATTTTCTTTGATAGACTGTGCTAGTTCATCTAGTTTTTCTCCATCAAATTCTTTTCTAGGTTGATAGGGATTTTTTTGTATATCCGTGATAGAAATCATTTCAAATTTTTCCATGATTCTACACTAACACATCTTTTATCTTATGTAAAGCTTTCTTTACATAGATGTCAATTAAGATTCTAAATCACCTGAACTCTTGTCAAGTTTAATAGATGTGGTTTCTTCTTTACCGTTGCGATAGTAAGTGATTTTAATGGTGTCTCCGATAGAATGATTGTAAAGAGCACTTTGTAAGTCTGTTGATGAAGCAATCTCTTTGTCATCTACTTTTGTAATAACGTCGTATTTTTCAAGGTGACCATTGGCAGGCATATTGCTCTGCACAGAACGAACAACTACACCAGATGTTACATTGCTTGGAATATTCAATCTTCTAATATCACTTGTATTAATATTTGAGAGATTGACCATTTGAATTCCCAAAGCTGGACGCGTCACTTTTCCGTTCTTCTCTAACTGTTCAATAATATTGATAGCATCATTTGCAGGAATTGCGAAACCAAGGCCTTCTACAGATGTTCCTCCATTTGTGGCAATTTTACTTGAGGTAATTCCGATAACCTGCCCTTGAATATTGACCAATGGGCCACCAGAGTTACCTGGGTTAATAGCAGTATCAGTTTGGATAGCTTTTGTAGAAATGGCTTGTCCATCTTCAGATTTTAAAGATACATTTCGATTAAGACTAGATACGATACCTTGAGTGACAGTATTTGCATATTCAGAACCTAACGGGCTACCAATGGCAATAGCAGTTTCTCCTACGGTTAACTTGCTAGAATCACCAAACTCAGCTACTGTTGTCACTTTTTCTGAAGAGATTTTGACGACAGCAATATCCGAGAAAGTGTCAGCTCCGACGATTTCTCCAGGTACTTTAGTTCCATCTGACAAACGAATATCTACTTTGCTGGCGCCATTTATAACGTGATTATTGGTTACGATGTAAGCTTCTTTATCATTCTTTTTATAAATAACCCCAGATCCTTCACTAGAGATTTGCTGAGAATCTGTATCAGTCTCATCATTGCCAAATACGCTATTTTGTCTATTTGCTGAATAAGTAATGACAGATACAACAGCATCTTTTACTTTGTTAACAGCCTGTGTTGTTGAATTTTCGTTCTTATAGGCAGTCTGTGTAATAGTACTATTATTGTTAGAGTTGCTTACACTACTTTTTTGAGTTAGTTGAGCTATTGAAAAACTACCCAAGGCTCCACTAATAAAGCTAATGACGATAACGACTAATAATTGAAACCCTTTTTTGTAAAATGTTTTTAGATGTTTCATATTTGCCTCCATATTTTTAAATTACTGAAAGTATAAACTGACTAGCTTAATTATAACTTAAACACAAAAGTTTTTCACAGATTGTGGATAACTTTCTAAAATCTGTGGTTTTCTTGGCTAAAATTAACCTTTTATTTTGTGAATAAGATGTTAAAAAATAGAGAATATGTTAGAATAGAGTCATGAAAATTAAAGTTGTAACAGTTGGGAAACTGAAAGAAAAGTATTTAAAAGATGGTATCGCAGAGTATTCAAAACGAATTTCTCGATTTGCTAAGCTTGAAATGATTGAGCTAGCAGATGAAAAAACACCAGATAGGGCTAGTGAGTCAGAAAATCAAAAGATTTTAGAAATAGAAGGTCAGAGAATTGTATCAAAAGTTGGTGACCGTGATTTTGTTATTGTGTTAGCCATTGAGGGGAAAATACTTTCTTCAGAAGAATTTAGTAAGCAGTTAGAAGAAGCTTCTATAAAAGGATTTTCTACTCTTACATTTATTATTGGAGGAAGTTTGGGGTTAGCACAGGATGTAAAAAAGAGAGCCAATCTTTCTGTCAGTTTTGGTCGCCTAACCTTGCCCCATCAGTTAATGAGACTAGTTCTTGTTGAACAAATCTATCGCGCTTTTACGATTCAGCAAGGCTCGCCCTATCATAAATAGAAAATTGACTTTTAATTGAATTTTTGGTAGAATAATTATGTTAGGTCTCATAGCTCAGCTGGATAGAGCATTCGCCTTCTAAGCGAACGGTCGCAGGTTCGAATCCTGCTGGGATCAATATAGTAGCAAAGCTGGGAATTTTCCCAGCTTTTTTCTTAAAAAAGTACACTTGGGGAGAAAAAAATGACAGTTGAGAGAATTTTATCTAAAATGAAATTCCATTTTGTATAATGGTTTTTGTAAGTTAGCTTACAAGAAAAAAACATTTTAGGAGATTTTATTATGAAAAACACAGTTAAATTGGAACAGTTTGTAGCCTTGAAGGAAAAAGACTTGCAAAAGATTAAAGGTGGGGAAAGTAGGGTTTCAGACATCCTCCTTGATTTTCTTTTCCGACGAAAAAAGTAATGAAATAAGGGGAAAGAGTAATGGATTTATTTGGATTTGGGATAGTTTTTGTTCATTTTTTAATTATTAGTCACAGTTACTATTTAATTTGTAAAGGTCAAATAAAAGCAAAGGAACTATACGTTTTTGGTATCTATACATTACTAGTAGAAGCAGTACTTGAACTTCCCTTTTATCTCCTATATTTAGATGGGTTAGGGATTGCAAGATTTTTATTTCCTTTGGGCTTATATTCCTATTTTCGATGGATTAAACAGTATGAGAGGGATAGAGGACTATTCCTAAGTTTACTACTATCTCTTTTATATGAGAGCACTCATAACTTTCTGTCCGTAACGTTCTCCTCTATAACAGGAGACAATTTTGTTTTACAATATTATGGCCTATTCTTTTTCGTTGTAACGTTGTTGACCTATTTTGTTGTTTTAAAAATCATTCATTATTTCCATTTGGAAATAGCCTATTTTGACAAGGACTACCTTTATCCTCTCTTGAAAAAAGTATTTTTTGCCTTACTACTGCTCCATATTGTATCTTTCGTTTCAAATATGGTAAGTACGATTAAACATTTGAATAGTTTTGGAAGTATTTTATCATCTATTGTTTTTATCTCGTTACTTTTGACATTCTTTGCAATGAATTCTTATAAAGAACAAATGGAAAAAGAGATTGCTTTGAAGCAGAAGAAATTTGAACAGAAACATTTACAAAACTATACAGATGAAATTGTTGGTCTGTATAATGAAATCCGTGGTTTTCGACATGACTATGCTGGGATGCTTGTCAGCATGCAGATGGCAATTGACAGTGGTGATTTACAGGAAATTGACAGAGTTTACAATGAAGTTTTGGTCAAAGCTAATCATAAACTGCGTTCAGATAAGTACACTTACTTTGATTTGAACAACATAGAAGATTCAGCTTTACGAAGTTTGGTTGCTCAGTCAATTGTCTATGCTCGAAATAATGGTGTAGAGTTTACACTGGAAGTAAAAGATACGATTACCACGCTCCAAATTGAACTATTGGATTTGGTTCGTATTATGAGTGTTTTATTGAACAATGCTGTCGAAGGATCGGCTGATAGTTATAAAAAGCAGATGGAAGTAGCAGTTATTAAGATGGAAACTGAAACAGTTATTGTGATTCAGAATTCATGTAAAATGACGATGATTCCTTCAGGAGATCTATTTTCATTAGGATTCTCTACTAAGGGAAGAAATCGCGGAGTAGGATTAAATAATGTGAAAGAACTACTAGATAAGTACAACAATATTATTTTAGAAACAGAGATGGAAGGCAGTACATTTAGACAAATTATTAGATTTAAGAGGGAATTTGAATGAAAGTTTTAATTTTAGAGGATGTTATTGAACATCAAGTGAGACTAGAGAGAATATTGGATGAAATTTCGAAAGAATCGAATATTCCAATATCATACAAAACAACAGGAAAAGTCCGTGAATTTGAAGAATACATTGAAAACGACGAAGTAAATCAGCTTTATTTCCTAGATATCGATATTCATGGAATTGAGAAAAAGGGATTTGAAGTGGCTCAGCTCATTCGTCATTACAATCCTTACGCTATTATCGTCTTTATTACCAGTCGATCAGAGTTTGCGACTCTAACCTATAAATACCAGGTATCAGCCCTAGATTTTGTTGATAAGGATATCAATGATGATATGTTTAAGAAGCGAATTGAGCAAAATATTTTCTACACTAAAAGTATGTTACTTGAAAATGAAGATGTTGTAGATTATTTTGACTACAATTACAAGGGAAATGATTTAAAAATTCCTTACCATGACATTTTGTATATTGAAACAACAGGTGTCTCTCATAAATTGCGCATTATTGGTAAGAATTTTGCAAAAGAGTTCTATGGAACAATGACAGATATTCAGGAAAAGGACAAACATACTCAGCGATTTTATTCTCCTCATAAGTCATTTTTGGTAAATATAGGCAATATCAGAGAAATTGATCGAAAAAACTTAGAAATTGTTTTCTATGAAGATCATCGCTGTCCTATTTCAAGATTAAAAATTAGAAAATTGAAAGATATTTTAGAGAAAAAATCTCAAAAGTAATTGACAATTAGTAAGAAATTGATATAATGGTTATATCTGCTACAGATAGAAGGTCCGTTGGTCAAGGGGTTAAGACACCGCCTTTTCACGGCGGTAACACGGGTTCGAATCCCGTACGGACTATTTTATCCGCCATAGCTCAGTTGGTAGTAGCGCATGACTGTTAATCATGATGTCGTAGGTTCGAGTCCTACTGGCGGAGTATAGATAAAAGGGAACACAACTGTGTTCCTCTTTTTGTATCAATTTGTATCACCAAGCATCTTCATAAGGAAATCTGTTATTTCTTGAGGACTTTCTTTTTTTCCATGTGCAATCCAAGTTTGACAGACACCAAAAAGTGCATGAGTTAGATAGATGCTACTATATTCTAATTCAGTGGTATTGAGATTCAGTTGCATAAATCGCTTTTGTAAATCTGTACTGAGCATGATATGAAGTTTATTTCGTAAGAAATTTTGAATTTCTTTAGTCCCGTTTTCAGAAAGCAGAGCAGCCAGAAGTGGTTCTGACTCTAGATATTCAAAGACTTCTAAAATAGCATCTCTTTTGTGATGAACATGTTTTTGAAAAATATATTCAAATGTATGAAATAGCTTGCTTTGATAGTGCTCGATCATATCATACTTATCCTTATAGTGAGTATAGAAGCTGGAACGACTAATTCCGGCTTTTTCTGCTAACTTGACAGTAGAAATTTGATCAAATGGTTGTTCCATTAGTAATTGTACCATAGCATTTTCAATAGTTCGCTTTGTTTTTAAGCGTTTGTTACTTTCTTGCATACTTCCTCCTTGTAAACAAATTAGACTATATGTCTAAAAATGGATTTTTTATCTTGTAATTTAGATTTTTTATTGTATAATCTATTATATCAAAATTTTAGACAATATGTTTAAAAAAGGAGAAACTATGTTTAAAGAATGGAAAGCAATTTTTAAAAAACCAACCTTTATTATTGTCATGATAGGGATTTCCCTTATTCCAGCTCTGTACAATATCATATTTTTGTCATCAATGTGGGATCCATATGGTCAATTGTCTGACTTACCTGTGGCAGTTGTCAATCATGATAAAGAGGCTTACTATAATGGTAATAGCATGTCTATAGGAAAAGACATGATGTCCAATTTAAAAGAAAATAAAACCTTGGATTTTCATTTTGTAGATGAAGAAGAAGGTAAGAAGGGTTTAGAAAATGGCGATTACTATATGGTAGTGACTTTACCAAGTGACTTGTCTGAAAAAGCAGCTTCTATTTTAACGAATCACCCAGAGCAAATGCAAATCGATTATCAGACTTCAAGTGGTCATAGTTTTATTGCCAGCAAGATGAGTGATTCTGCAATGACACAATTAAAGCAGAATGTTTCTACCAATGTAACCGAGACTTATACTAAAGCTTTATTCAACAAAATGGTCGATTTAAAGGATGGGATGAGTCAAGCAGCGTCTGGTAGTGAAAAACTAACTGATGGAGCGAATCAGTTAGTGGCAGGAAGTCAAACATTAACTACTAACCTACACTCTTTAGCAGATTCAAGTTTAACATTTTCAAATGGAACGGAGCAGTTTACTAAAGGATTATCCTCTTATGTCTCTGGTGTTGAACAACTTCATCTTGGCTTAGGGAATTTTAATAGTGGTTTAGTTATATATACTGGTGCAGTGAGTCAATTAGATAGCGGGTTAGGTCAATTATCTTCTAAAAGTCCTGAATTAGTGAGGGGAATTAATCAATTATATACTGGTGTAGGATCTTATACTGGCGGTGTTTCTCAGCTCAATGCTGGTCTTAATCAATTTTCATCTGGTGTTAGTGCCTATACAAACGGAGTGGGAAATCTTGCAATAGGTGTTAATCAGTTATCCAATCAATCAGCTACACTTCGAATGGGTATGGAGAAATTAAGTGAAGGGATTCAACAACTTTCTAGTAAGTTAGCTACTTCGTCTGAGCAAAAAGATCAAATTGCTCAATTATCTTCTGGTCTGAATCAGTTAAATCAAGCTATTCAAAATATTGATGTTAGAGATACAAAACAATTAGACTCTGTTTTATCAAGTATAGTATCTCTTTCTAATCAAATGTTAGCAAGTGCTCAGTCTGAAAAAGCAACTACATTAGCTAATATTCAATCGACAGCAGCTTATCAATCATTGACAAGTGAGCAACAAGCTGAGATAAGCGCTTCTGTATCTCAAAATTCGACTGATAGTATTCAATCGGCTAAGTCAATTGTAGCTTTAGTACAAGGTTTACAGGGAAGTTTGGAAAACTTACAAAATCAATCTTCAAGTCTTTCGACATTAAAAAATCAAGCTAATCAAGTATTACCGCTTGCTTCTACTTCTTTGACAGGATTGTCAAGTGGATTAACAGAGATACAAGGAGCTGTTACTAGTAAATTAGTTCCTGCCAGTCAGTCGATTGTATCAGGTGTAAACGCATATACTGCAGGTGTTGATAAAGTTTCTCAAGGCGCAAGTCAACTAAGTGAAAAAAATGCCACCTTGACAGGTAGTTTAAATCAATTAGTTTCAGGCTCAACTACCTTAACACAAAAATCTTCTAGCTTGACAGGAGGAGTTGGTCAATTAGTTGAAAAAACTCCAGAATTAGTGTCTGGTATTGAAAAATTATCAAATGGCTCTAATGAATTGAATCAAAAGAGTCAAGAATTACTGGCAGGAGTTGATAAATTACAATCAGGATCTGGTCAATTAGCAGACAAATCCAGTCAGTTACTTTCAGGTGCTTCTCAATTAGAGAATGGAGTTAATAAATTGGCAGATGGATCTGGGAAACTTGCAGAAGGTGGAACAAAGTTAACTTCTGGATTGGAAGGTTTACAGACAGGAGTTGCTTCTTTGGGACAAGGATTAAGTAATGCTAGTGATCAACTTAAATCAGTATCAACGGAATCTAAAAATGCAGAGGTTTTGTCAAATCCACTCAATCTTTCCAAAACAGACAATGACCAAGTTCCTGTAAATGGAATTGCAATGGCTCCTTATATGATATCAGTTGCTCTATTTGTTGCAGCAATATCAACGAATATGATCTTTGCGAAGTTGCCTTCAGGACGTCATCCGGAGAGCCGTTGGGCTTGGTTGAAATCTCGAGCTGAAATAAATGGTATTATAGCTGTTTTAGCAGGGATTTTGGTCTATGGAGGAGTTCATCTTATTGGTCTAACTGCTAATCATGAAATGAGAACATTTATTCTCATTATCCTAACAAGTTTAGTATTCATGTCCATGGTGACCTCTTTAACAACATGGAATAGCCGTATAGGAGCTTTCTTTTCTCTTATTTTGCTTTTATTACAGTTAGCATCAAGTGCAGGTACTTACCCACTTGCTTTGACAAATGATTTCTTTAGAGCCATTAATCCTTGGTTACCAATGAGTTATTCAGTTTCGGGATTACGACAAACAATCTCTATGACAGGAAATATTCATCATCAAGTCATGTTCCTTGTTGTGATATTAGTACTATTTATTTGTTTAGGTATGCTAGCCTATCAACCTAAGAAAATGGAAGAAGATTAAAAAAATCGACCGCTTAATTGGTCGATTTTTTAAGCCTTAGATAACTTTCGTCTGTGATTATAGATTCCAAATAGTAAGAGAGAAGTAAAGGAACAGATTGCTCCAGTAATAAACCCATTGGGAATGAAGGAAAGTGTAATAGTTCCTTTCCCCTTGGGAACATCAACTTTCATAAATCCAGTTTGAGTTTGTTTCATTTCTATTTTCTTACCATCTTGGTAGGCAGACCAACCTTTGTCATAAGGAATAGTGAAAAAAATAGATGTATCTTGTTGGACATCATATGTAGCAAAAACCTTGTTTTTAGAAGTTGATACTGTTACAGGTTGCTCTTTGATTTTTTGAATAGCCTCAGTTAAAGTTTGGGTATCTAAACGGTAGAAGGTAGGAGATTCAAATGATACTTGTGAATTTCCAGGGAAACTAACATTGATATTGAAAGTTTTTTTCTCTTTTGTATAGCCTAGATTAAAGAAGGAGAAGACATTATCAGTTGTAAAAGTTTTCTTTTCTCCATTTACAAGAATGTCAACCTTCTTTTGTTTATCATTAGCAAAGCGAAGGTTTGTGAAAGAAAGATAAACTTGGCTGTTTTCTGGAACTTCAATTTGATACTGGATTGCTGCATCTTCATTTGAAGAACTTGTGACACTAATCAAATCATTAGTATTCTCTGTTTTTTCATAGGGTATTGGAGAAAAATAATCAAAATTGACGTCAGCAAGTTGATTTAAAAACGAGGCCTGATTATCCAAGGTATGTTCATTGAAATTGACATCATTGTAAACAGATTGACTAGCAAATGCAATCGGAAGAGAGTATTGATTTTCATATAGGGTAAGATTATCTTTTTGATATACATCTTGGAAACCATACTTATCAATAGGAGTTTCTGAGATATTATACTGGATGCCAAATAAACTATCAGCCAAAATACTATTATTTGCATAACGGAGATTGAGATTGGTCCCAGAGGATTTAAAGCCGAGTTTATCCAAAGTAGAGCTTGCTGAACGATTTCGAACAGATGAAAATTGAGAGATTCCATTGTAGTTGAATTTCATACTGTCATTCCCTGTCTGAGTTTGTAGTTTTTCAGTACGAGTAAATGAATTTCCAATATATGTTGAGAAAGATTCCATAGCTTGGATATCTCTACTATATGCACTTCGAGAAGCAAATCCCCATTCCTTTGCAATTCCGTTCATTTGAGATGAAGCATTTAAACTCATTTCAACCATTATAAATAAAGAGATTAGAATGGCAAATAGATTTACAGAGATAAACTTTTTGATAACTGCAAGGAGTAAAAGCGAATAGACAACCAAAAATTCAAGAGTAAGCAGAATATTCAAATCTGTTAAAAAAGAATAATGCGATTTTAGATAGATGGTAGCTAAAAATCCTGTTACTACAAGAAAAAGCGAAACTAAAAAGTTCCAGATTTTAATTTCTCTCAGACGATTTAAGACTTCCGCTGCTGTATAAATTAACAAGGTAGAGAAAATCCAAGCATAGCGATGTAAAAACATGTTTGGAGTATGCATGCCTTGCCAAAATAAATCAAGCGCTTCAATATAAAAGCTTGCAATTAAAAATGTAAAGAAGATTGCGTAGATAAGTTTCACGTGAAACTTAATAGATTTCAGCGTAAAAAATAAAATAGTTAAAATAAAGGGAAGCAGTCCAACAAAAATCATTGGGATGGCCCCATACTTTGTTGTGTCAAAGGAACCAATTAATTGCTTAGCAAAGAGATCAAGATACCAGCTATTTTCAGTTTGAAACTTTGTAACTTCAGTCAATTTTTCCCCATGTGTCTGTAAATCAAACAGAGTTGGAAGAGTCATAATCAGACTAGCCATGCCAGCTAAAACGGAGGTGATTATGAAATAAAGAAAAGATGATTTTCGAGTTTTAAAGTCCCAAGAAATTTGACAGAGATACCAGAAAATAAGAAACAATGCTGTCATATAGCCAAAATAATAGTTTTGGATAAATAAGATTGACAGACTTGTAAAGTATAATGAGATTTTCTTTTCAGTTATAAGTAGGTGTAAACCAGTTATAATTAAAGGAATCAAGATAAAAACATCCAGCCAGGTTTTTATCTCTAGTTGACTAACAGTGAAACTCATCAGAGCATAGGAAGTAGATAAAGCTAGTTTTAAAGTCTGAGGGATATTTTTAAATAATTTATTTAAACTAAAGAAGGTTGACAGACCAATCAATCCAAATTTTAAGAGAGTTGTCAGATAGACAGCATCTGGCATATTCGACAGATTTAAAAAGTAAACTAGAGGCGAAAGGAAACTACCCAAGTAATAACTAGATAGGGCATAGAAGTTTAGTCCTAGGCCACTTGTAAAGGTGTAAAACAGACTACCATTTCCATGTAGGATATTCCTTAGAGCTATATCAAAAATAACGTATTGGTGAAAGCCATCTCCTAATAGTGGGGATGTATCGCTATTCCAGTAGATACCTTGAGATAGATATACTCCTGTCATAATCAATACAGGAATGATGAAAGAAACAAAATAGGTCCAATATGTTTTAAAAAATGATTTCATGTTACCTCGTTGAATGATAGAAAACTCAGTTGGTTACCCCAACTGAGTTTTGAAGTCTTATTTAATCTTTCCAAAGTTCTTTAACTTTTGCTTGTACTTCTGCATTTTCTAGGAATTCATCATAGGTTTCATCGATACGATCAATGACGCCATTTTTAGACAAAACAATGATATGGTTTGCCAAAGTTTGGATAAACTCGTGGTCATGACTGGCAAAGATGATTGATTCTTTAAAGTTTTTCAATCCATCGTTCAAGCTTGAGATAGATTCCAAGTCCAAGTGATTTGTTGGATCATCAAGTACAAGGACATTTGATTTCAAGAGCATGAGTTTTGAAAGCATGACACGCACTTTTTCTCCCCCTGATAAGACATTTACAGGTTTGTTAACCTCATCTCCAGAAAAGAGCATACGACCAAGGAAACCACGTAGGAAGGTATTGTCATCTTCTTCTTTACTTGCAAATTGACGCAACCAGTCAAGAATTGATTCTCCCCCTGCGAAATCAGCTGAGTTATCTTTTGGCAGGTAAGATTGACTAGTTGTAACTCCCCACTTGACAGTTCCTTCATAGTCAATGTCTCCCATGATTGCACGAATTAATGCAGTCGTTTGGATGTCATTCTGTCCAATAAGAGCTGTCTTATCACCTGGACGTAAGATAAAGCTGATATTATCTAAAATAGTCTCACCATCAATCTTTACAGTTAGATTTTCTACTGTCAAGAGATCATTACCAATTTCACGCTCCGCTTTAAAGTTGATAAATGGATATTTACGACTAGATGGTACAATTTCTTCTAGTTCAATCTTATCAAGCATTTTCTTACGTGATGTTGCTTGTCTTGATTTAGAAGCATTGGCAGAGAAACGAGCAACGAATTCTTGCAATTGCTTAATTTTTTCCTCTGCTTTGGCATTACGGTCTGCTAGCAATTTAGCAGCAAGCTCAGAAGATTCCTTCCAGAAGTCATAGTTTCCGACATAGAGTTTGATTTTTCCAAAGTCAAGGTCGGCCATGTGGGTACATACTTTGTTTAAGAAGTGACGATCGTGGGATACTACGATAACTGTGTTATCAAAGTCAATCAAGAAATCTTCTAACCATGTAATTGATTGGATGTCCAAACCGTTGGTAGGCTCGTCCAATAGAAGAACATCTGGTTTACCAAAAAGTGCTTTGGCAAGGAGAACCTTCACTTTCTCACCGTTAGCCAACTCACTCATATTTTGATAGTGCAATTCTTCTGGAATGTTTAGGTTTTGAAGTAATTGAGATGCTTCACTTTCTGCTTCCCAACCTCCAAGTTCAGCAAATTCACCTTCGAGTTCGGCTGCACGCACTCCATCCTCATCTGAGAAATCTTCCTTCATGTAGATAGCATCTTTTTCCTTCATGATGCTATAAAGTTTTTCATTTCCCATGATAACGACATCAATGGCACGTTCATCTTCATAGTCAAAGTGATTTTGACGGAGAACAGAGAGACGCTCATCTGGACCAAGAGAGATGTGACCAGTAGTAGGTTCGATATCTCCAGCTAAAATTTTTAAAAAGGTTGATTTTCCGGCACCATTAGCACCGATTAATCCATAAGTATTTCCTTCTGTAAATTTGATATTGACATCATCAAAAAGTTTACGATCACTAAAACGTAGTGAAACATCAGATACTGTAAGCAATGTTTTTCTCCTATATGTGTAATATATTTATTCTACTAGAAAATACGGAAATATTCAAATTTTTATCTGTCAATTTTGTGTAAATTATGTTTACAACTATCTTTACAAAAATCAGTAAATAGCAAGGTTGATTTATTTTGATAAATTGCGGTTATTTCATTAAAAAAATGCTATAATTGAAGGGACTATATCGAAGGAGAACAAAATGACTAAACCCATTATTTTAACAGGAGACCGTCCAACAGGAAAATTGCATATTGGACATTATGTTGGAAGTCTCAAAAATCGAGTATTATTACAGGAAGAGGATAAGTATGACATGTTTGTGTTCTTGGCTGACCAACAAGCCTTGACAGATCATGCCAAAGATCCTCAAACCATTGTAGAGTCTATTGGAAATGTGGCTTTGGATTACCTTGCAGTTGGATTGGATCCGAGTAAATCAACTATCTTTATTCAAAGTCAAATTCCAGAATTAGCTGAGTTGTCTATGTATTATATGAATTTGGTGTCACTAGCTCGTTTGGAACGAAATCCGACAGTAAAAACAGAGATTGCTCAGAAAGGGTTTGGAGAAAGCATTCCGACAGGATTCTTGGTCTATCCAATCGCTCAAGCAGCTGACATCACTGCTTTCAAGGCTAATTATGTTCCTGTTGGAACAGATCAGAAACCAATGATTGAGCAAACCCGTGAGATTGTTCGTTCTTTTAACAATGCATATAACTGTGATGTCTTGGTGGAACCGGAAGGTATTTATCCAGAAAATGAGAGAGCAGGGCGTTTGCCTGGTTTAGATGGAAATGCTAAAATGTCTAAATCACTCAATAATGGTATTTATTTAGCTGATGATGCGGATACTTTGCGTAAAAAAGTAATGAGTATGTATACAGATCCAGACCATATCCGTGTTGAGGATCCAGGTAAAATTGAAGGAAATATGGTTTTCCATTATCTAGATGTTTTTGGTCGTCCAGAAGATGCTCAAGAAATTGCTGAAATGAAAGAACATTATCAACGAGGTGGTCTTGGTGATGTGAAAACCAAACGTTATCTACTTGAAATATTAGAACGTGAACTTGGTCCTATTCGTGAGCGCCGTATCGAATTTGCTAAGGATATGGGAGAAGTTTATAATATGCTTCAAAAAGGTAGTGAAAGAGCGCGTGAAGTTGCAGGTCAGACCCTATCTGAGGTTAAAGGAGCAATGGGACTTCATTACTTTAACTAGGTTTATTTTACAAGAAACTATCATTTCTATCTCAAAGAAAAGATAGTTTTTTATTTACCCCTGTAACATTTGACAAATTTTTATAGAATGGTATGATAGATACAATATAAAAAGAGTCAAGCTCAAAAAGAAAGAAAAGAGGAAACTTCGAATGTCTAATTGGGACACTAAATTTTTGAAAAAAGGTTTTACCTTTGATGATGTATTGCTTATTCCAGCTGAAAGTCATGTGTTGCCTAACGATGCAGATTTAACAACTAAATTGGCAGATAATTTGACTTTAAATATCCCAATTATTACCGCTGCCATGGACACAGTTACAGAGAGTCAAATGGCCATTGCTATTGCTCGTGCAGGCGGTCTCGGAGTTATCCATAAAAACATGTCAATTGCTCAACAAGCAGATGAGGTTCGTAAGGTAAAACGTTCTGAAAATGGAGTTATTATTGATCCCTTCTTCTTAACACCTGAACATACAATTGCTGAAGCTGATGAGCTTATGGGACGTTACCGCATCAGTGGTGTTCCAGTTGTTGAAACACTTGAAAATCGTAAATTGGTTGGTATTTTGACAAACCGAGATCTTCGTTTTATTTCAGATTATAACCAACCAATCTCAAATCATATGACTAGTGAAAATCTTGTTACTGCTCCTGTGGGTACAGATCTTGCAACAGCTGAGAGCATTCTTCAAGAACACCGTATTGAAAAACTTCCTTTGGTAGATGAAGAAGGTCGTCTTTCTGGTTTGATTACTATCAAAGATATTGAAAAAGTTATTGAGTTTCCAAATGCTGCTAAAGATGAGTTTGGTCGTCTCTTAGTTGCAGGTGCAGTAGGTGTTACTTCAGATACATTTGAACGTGCAGAGGCTCTTTTTGAAGCAGGAGCGGATGCGATTGTTATTGATACTGCACATGGTCATTCTGCAGGTGTCTTGCGTAAAATTGCTGAGATTCGTGATCACTTCCCAGATCGTACTTTGATTGCTGGAAATATTGCAACTGCTGAGGGAGCGCGCGCACTTTACGAAGCAGGTGTAGACGTTGTCAAGGTTGGTATTGGACCAGGTTCTATCTGTACTACTCGTGTGATTGCTGGTGTTGGTGTTCCACAAGTAACAGCTATCTATGATGCTGCAGCTGTTGCGCGTGAATATGGTAAAACGATCATTGCTGACGGTGGAATCAAGTATTCTGGAGATATTGTAAAAGCTCTTGCTGCAGGTGGAGATGCAGTTATGCTTGGATCAATGTTTGCTGGAACAGACGAAGCTCCAGGCGAAACTGAAATCTTCCAAGGACGTAAGTTTAAGACTTACCGTGGTATGGGATCAATTGCTGCTATGAAAAAAGGCTCAAGCGATCGTTACTTCCAAGGTTCTGTCAATGAAGCAAATAAACTTGTTCCAGAAGGAATTGAAGGTCGTGTTGCTTATAAAGGAGCGGCAGCTGATATCGTCTTCCAAATGATTGGTGGTATCCGATCTGGTATGGGTTACTGTGGTGCGGCTAACCTTAAAGAACTACATGATAACGCTCAATTTATTGAAATGTCTGGTGCTGGTTTGAAAGAAAGCCACCCTCATGATGTACAAATTACTAATGAGGCACCAAATTATTCTATGTAAAAGAAATAAAAAGAACTCCTGCAAAAATAGGAGTTCTTTTACAATATTGTCAAGTTTTATTTACAACAACTTTACCATCTTGAATAGTGAAAATACTTAGATTTTCTGGTAGATTTTGAAGATGGTCTAAGCTTGTTGTTGTAATAAAGGTTTGGATTGATTGAGAAATCGTTTCTAATAATTTTAACTGTCTAGTGTTGTCAAGCTCGCTCATAACATCGTCAAGTAATAATATCGGAGATTCTGTAGTAATACTTTCCATTAACTCGATTTCTGCTAATTTTATAGAAAGGACGAGACTACGATGTTGGCCTTGACTTCCAAAACTAGCATCCATCCCATTTATATAAAAAGAAATGTCATCTCGATGAGGACCAACACCAGTATTCTTTTTAAATAAATCTCGGGGTTTACTTTTTTCTAAAGCAATTTTGAAAGATTCAGATAAATCTTCTTGGTCAGTTGGCTTGACAGAAGATTGATAGGAAATTGACAACTCTTCAATCTGATTAGAGAGTTCAAAATGTTTCTGACGTCCAAATGATTCTAGTTTTTTTATGAAATCTAAGCGGTGATTCATTACACGACATCCATAATCAATTAGCTGATCATCCAACACAGAAAGGAAGGTTTCATCTATTTTTTGAGCTGATTTTAGATAAGTATTTCTTTGTTTTAGGATGTGATTATAATTGGTTAAGTCAGATAGATAGATTGGCTTAATTTGTCCAAGCTCCATATCAATAAATTTTCGTCGAACTGAAGGTGCTCCTTTAATTAGTTGTAAATCTTCAGGAGCAAATAAGACAACATTCATGTGTCCCACATAATCTGAAAGGCGTGCCTGTTTTAAATGATTAACTTTTGTCACACGACCTTTTTGTGTTAGTTCGATTTCTAGAGGAATGGATCCAGTTTTTTTCTGAACGAGACCTGAAAGATGAAGTTGTTCTTCATCAAAATGAATGAGATTTTTATCTGTTCGAGTTCGATGACTACGCGTTAAGGCTAAAAAATAGATAGCCTCTAGCATATTTGTTTTTCCTTGTGCATTACGTCCCAAAAAGACATTCAATTTAGGATTAAAGTCTATTTTCGTCTCTTTGTAATTACGAAAAGTTTTGACAGATAGGTTTTGTAGCCACATGATTATCTACCAGGGAATCGTGGAGCTTGTTTGCTTTTAGGTGATGAAGTAGGTTTCGATTTGTCTTTTTTAACTCCCTTATTCATCTCTTTGACAAGTTTAGCAATCCGTTCTTTTTCAACCTTATCAGCTTGGTATTCATCTTGTTCTTCAGAAGTGGGCTGTGTCAACAAGATGTCAATGTCCATGTCAGGGATGTCAACTTTATCGCCAATACGAAGTTTTTTACCGCGACGACTCTCTAATTCCCCATTAAAGTAAACAGAATGTTCAGAGAGAAATGATTTGATAGCTCCTCCGCTATGTGTAATTCCAAGTTCTTTGAGTAGTGCTTGGAGGGTAATAAATTCTTCAAATAATTTGTATTCCATAATTCACCT
Source organism: Streptococcus mitis (assembly GCA_032480835.1). GTDB lineage: Bacteria > Bacillota > Bacilli > Lactobacillales > Streptococcaceae > Streptococcus > Streptococcus mitis_DK. The sequence continues at coordinate 49,840 of JAWETZ010000006.1, read as the reverse complement.
CAATCTTTGGTATTATATCATATTTTCATAAAAATAGTGATAGAAACAGGAAGAAATGTAAGCGATTTTTATTTCAAAACTGTTACAGAGAACAAGAAAATTTCAGGTTTTCGTGATATAATAGAAGTCTGTATATAAGGAGGTAAATCATGGAGTTAGTGCATGGAGTTTCAACACATTTTATCCAATCAAAGAAGTTTAAAACGAACAAAATCACCGTGCGTTTTACAGCTCCATTATCTCTTGATACGATCGCAGGTCGCATGTTGAGTGCGAGTATGCTAGAGACTGCTAATCTGATGTACCCTACTTCTCAAGATTTGAGAAGACACTTGGCTAGTCTATATGGTACAGATATGTCAACCAATTGTTTTAGAAGAGGACAAAGCCACATTGTAGAATTGACATTCACATATGTTCGTGATGAGTTTTTAAGTAAGAAAAATGTGTTAACTTCACAGGTTTTGGAACTAGTAAAAGAAACTCTTTTTTCACCCGTTGTAGTTGATAATGGGTTTGATTCGGCCTTATTTGAAATTGAGAAAAAACAATTGCTAGCAAGTTTAGCAGCTGATATGGATGATTCTTTTTATTTTGCACATAAAGAATTAGATAAATTATTTTTTCATGACGAACGTCTCCAATTGGAATATAGTGATTTACGAAATCGTATTTTAGCTGAAACTTCACAAAGTTCTTATTCTTGTTTCCAAGAATTTTTGGCCAATGACAGAATAGATTTCTTTTTCCTAGGTGATTTTAATGAGGTTGAAATTCTAAATGTATTAGAATCATTTGGTTTTAAAGGTAGAAAAGGAGATGTGAAGGTTCAGTATTGTCAACCTTATTCCAATATACTACAAGAAGGTATGGTTCGGAAAAATGTGGGACAGTCCATTTTAGAGTTGGGCTATCATTGCTCTGCTGAATATGGTGATGAGCAACATTTACCTATGATTGTAATGAATGGTTTACTGGGTGGATTTGCTCATTCTAAGCTCTTTACAAATGTCCGTGAAAATGCTGGATTAGCTTATACCATTTCAAGTCAGCTTGATTTATTTAGTGGATTTTTGAGGATGTATGCTGGTATTGATCGAGAAAATCGGAATCAGGCTCGAAAAATGATGAATAATCAACTGCTTGATTTAAAAAAAGGTTATTTTACAGATCTTGAGTTAGAGCAGACCAAGGAAATGATTCGTCGTTCTTTGTTACTTTCTCAAGATAATCAAAGTTCATTGATTGAACGTACTTATCAAAATGCCTTACTTGGAAAATCTTCAGCAGACTTTAAAGGTTGGATTGCAAAACTCGAGCAAGTTGACAAAGATGCTATTTGTAGAGCAGCTAATAATGTGAAACTACAGGCGATTTACTTTATGGAAGGAATAGAATGACAAAGGTTGTTTTTGAAGAAAAATACTATCCAGCTGTAAAAGAAATGGTTTATCGAACTCGTTTGTCAAATGGATTGACAGTTGCTCTTTTGCCTAAAAAGGAATTTAAAGAGGTTTACGGGAGTGTAACTGTACAGTTTGGTTCGGTAGATATGCTTGTCACAGAAGTTGACGGATATGTAAAAGAATATCCTGCAGGAATTGCTCATTTTCTTGAACATAAATTATTTGAGAGAGAAGATTCTAGCGACTTGATGTCGGCTTTTACGAGTCTAGGTGCAGATAGTAATGCCTTTACAAGTTTTACAAAAACAAGTTATCTTTTTTCAGCAACGGCTCATTTTTTAGAAAATTTAGACTTACTTGATGAATTAGTAACATCAGCACACTTTACTGAAGATTCCATTTTAAGAGAGCAGGATATTATCCAGCAGGAACGAGAAATGTATCAAGATGATCCAGATTCGTGTTTATTCTTTTCAACTTTATCGAATTTGTATCCTGGTACACCTTTAGCAACGGATATAGTTGGAAGTGAGGAGTCCATTTCCCAAATCAATCTAACTAATTTGCAAGAAAATTTTACAAGATTTTACAAACCTGTAAACATGTCTCTGTTTTTAGTTGGTAATTTTGATGTGGAGCGAGTACAGGACTATTTTGAAAGCAAAGAACTGAAAGATTCAGATCTTCAGGAAGTAGCAAGAGAAAAATTGCTTTTACAAGATGTAAAGCCAACAGATAGTATGAGAATGGAAGTATCTTCTCCCAAACTAGCGATTGGAGTTAGAGGTAATCGAGAAGTTGCTGAAGCGGATTGCTATCGACATCATATTTTATTAAAATTATTGTTTGCAATGATGTTTGGTTGGACTTCGGATCGTTTTCAAAAGTTATATGAATCAGGTAAAATAGATGCGTCCTTATCTCTAGAAGTTGAAGTAACAAGTCGCTTTCATTTTGTTATGTTGACAATGGATACGAAAGAGCCAGTTGCTTTATCTCATCAATTTAGGAAGACCATTCGTAATTTTACAAAGGATTTGGATATTACAGAGGATCATTTAGATATTATCAAAAGAGAGATGTTTGGAGAATTTTTCAGTAGTATGAACTCTCTTGAATTTATTGCAACGCAATATGATGCTTTTGAACATGGTGAGACAATTTTTGATTTACCAAAGATTTTACAGGAAATTACTTTAGAGGATGTCCTTGAAGCAGGGCATCACTTAATAGATGAAGGGGATATAGTTGATTTTACAATATTCCCATCGTAGTAACCTATCATAATAGACACTAGAAAGAAGGGATGACAAGTATGAGGAAAAAAACAATTGGTGAGGTTTTACGATTAGCTAGAATCAATCAGGGATTGAGTTTAGATGAATTGCAGAAAAAGACAGAAATCCAGTTAGATATGTTAGAAGCAATGGAAGCAGACGATTTCGATCAACTTCCAAGTCCTTTTTACACGCGTTCTTTCTTGAAAAAATATGCATGGGCTGTTGAGTTAGATGACCAAATTGTTTTGGATGCTTATGATTCTGGGAGTATGATTACTTATGAGGAAGTGGATGTTGATGAAGATGAGTTGACAGGGCGCAGACGTTCAAGTAAGAAAAATAAGAAAAAAACATCATTTTTACCTTTATTTTATTTTGTACTCTTTGCACTATCGATTGTAATTTTTGTGACTTATTATGTTTGGAATTATATCCAGACTCAACCAGAAGGGCCTTCTCTTTCTAATTACAGTGTGGTTCAATCAACAAGTTCAATAAGTTCAACTAGCTCTGTTCCCCACTCCTCAAGTAGTAGTTCATCTAGCAGTTCCTCTAGTGTAGAATCAGCTATAAGTGTGTCAGGTGAAGGAAATCATGTAGAAATCGCTTACAATACAAGTAAGGAAACAGTTAAATTGCAATTGGCAGTTTCAGATGCTAGAAGTTGGGTCAGTGTTTCAGAAAGCGAGCTTGAGGGTGGTGTGACTTTATCACCGGATAATAAAAGTTCGGAAACAACCGTTTCAACAACAAATCCTGTTATCATTACATTAGGTGTTGTCAAAGGTGTTGCTTTGACAGTAGATAATCAGACTGTGGATTTATCTAAATTAACAGCTTATACTGGGACAATTACGATAACCTTCACTAAGAATTAAGGAAAAACGAATGAAAAAAGAACAAATTCCAAATCTCTTAACAATAGGTCGAATTCTCTTCATACCTATTTTTATCTTTATTTTAACAGTAGGAAATTCGATAGAGAGTCATATAGTAGCAGCTATTATCTTTGCTATTGCCAGTATCACAGACTATTTAGATGGATATTTAGCTCGTAAATGGAATGTGGTCAGTAATTTTGGTAAATTTGCAGATCCTATGGCGGATAAGTTACTAGTTATGTCGGCTTTTATTATGCTGATTGAGTTAGGGATGGCTCCGGCTTGGATTGTTGCAGTGATTATCTGTCGAGAGTTGGCTGTGACAGGTTTAAGGCTTTTATTGGTTGAAACTGGCGGAACAGTTTTAGCGGCAGCAATGCCTGGAAAAATTAAAACTTTCAGTCAGATGTTTGCGATTATTTTCTTGTTATTACATTGGACTTTGATTGGCCAAGTTTTACTTTATGTGGCCTTGTTTTTCACTATCTACTCTGGCTATGATTATTTCAAGGGTAGTGCCTATGTATTTAAAGGGACATTTGGTTCGAAATGAAATCAATAATTGATGTAAAAAATCTTTCCTTTCGCTATAAGGAAAGTCAGGAATACTATGATGTGAAGGATATTACGTTTCACGTGAAACGTGGAGAATGGCTTTCAATTGTAGGGCATAATGGTAGTGGTAAATCAACGACAGTACGGTTAATTGATGGATTACTGGAAGCAGAATCTGGAGAGATTGTAATCAATGGCCAACAGTTGACTGAGGAGAATGTTTGGAGCATACGTCGTCAAATCGGTATGGTTTTTCAAAATCCAGACAATCAATTTGTTGGAGCGACTGTTGAAGATGATGTTGCCTTTGGTTTGGAAAATCAGGGACTTTCTCGTCAAGAAATGAAAAAGAGAGTGGAAGAAGCCCTGGATTTGGTTGGCATGTTGGACTTCAAAAAGAGAGAGCCAGCGCGTCTATCAGGTGGTCAAAAGCAACGTGTGGCCATTGCAGGTGTTGTAGCACTAAGACCAGCTATTTTAATCTTAGATGAAGCAACGAGTATGTTGGATCCTGAGGGTCGTAGAGAACTTATTGAGACAGTAAGAGGAATTCGAAAAGACTATGATATGACGGTCATTTCCATTACACATGATTTGGAAGAAGTTGCCATGAGTGATCGCGTATTGGTCATGAAAAAAGGGGAAATTGAATCAACTAGTAGTCCAAGGGAACTTTTCTCTCGAAATGATTTAGATCAAATTGGATTAGACGATCCTTTTGCCAATCAATTAAAAAATTCTTTGAGCCAGAATGGCTATGATTTGCCTGAAAATTATTTGACAGAAAGTGAGCTAGAGGATAAGCTATGGGAATTGCTCTAGAAAATGTGAGTTTTACATATCAAGAAGGGACTCCTTTAGCTTCAACAGCTTTGTCGGATGTTTCTTTGACGATTGAAGATGGTTCTTATACGGCCTTAATTGGGCACACAGGTAGCGGTAAATCAACTATTTTACAACTTTTAAATGGTTTATTGGTGCCAAGTCAAGGAAGTGTACGAGTTTTTGATACTTTAATCGCCTCGAATTCTAAAAATAAAGATATTCGTCAAATTAGAAAACAGGTTGGCTTGGTATTTCAGTTTGCTGAAAATCAGATTTTTGAAGAAACTGTTTTGAAAGACGTTGCTTTTGGACCGCAAAATTTTGGAGTTTCTGAAGAAGATGCGGAGCAGATTGCGCGTGAGAAACTGGCTCTGGTTGGAATTGATGAATCACTTTTTGATCGTAGCCCGTTTGAGCTGTCAGGTGGACAAATGAGACGTGTCGCAATTGCAGGCATACTTGCCATGGAGCCAGCTATATTAGTCTTAGATGAGCCAACAGCTGGCCTAGATCCTCTAGGTAGAAAAGAGTTGATGAATTTGTTCAAAAAACTCCACCAGTCAGGGATGACCATTGTCTTAGTCACGCATTTAATGGATGATGTTGCTGAATATGCGAATCAAGTCTATGTAATGGAAAAGGGACGTTTAGTTAAGGGTGGCAAACCGAGTGATGTCTTTCAAGATGTTGTCTTTATGGAAGAAGTGCAGTTGGGAGTACCTAAAATTACAGCTTTTTGTAAACGATTGACTGATAGAGGCGTGTCATTTAAACGATTACCGATTAAGATAGAGGAGTTCAAGGAGTCGCTAAATGGATAGTATGATTTTGGGACGTTATATCCCAGGGGATTCGATTGTTCACCGGTTGGATCCACGTAGCAAATTGCTGGCCATGATGCTACTAATTTTGATCGTTTTTTGGGCTAATAATCCCTTGACGAATCTTATTCTTTTTATAGCGACAGGGATATTTATTGCCTTGTCAGGAGTATCTCTTTCATTTTTTATTCAGGGCTTGAAGTCTATGTTTTTCTTGATTGCCTTCACAACTATTTTTCAACTGTTTTTCATTTCTAATGGGAATGTTTTAATTGAGTTTTCGTTTGTGAGAATCACAGATTATGCTTTGCAACAAGCTGGAATTATTTTTTGTCGCTTTGTATTGATAATTTTCTTTTCAACTTTGTTAACCTTAACGACCATGCCCTTAAGTTTGGCATCAGCTGTCGAAGCTTTGTTAGCACCTTTAAAGCGTGTGAAAGTTCCAGTTCATGAAATTGGATTGATGCTGTCCATGAGTCTACGTTTTGTCCCAACATTGATGGATGATACGACGCGGATTATGAATGCGCAGAAAGCGCGTGGAGTGGATTTTGGTGAAGGAAGTATTGTTCAAAAAGTAAAGGCTATGATTCCTATTTTGATTCCTCTTTTTGCGACAAGTTTAAAACGTGCAGATTCCTTGGCTATCGCCATGGAAGCGCGTGGTTATCAGGGTGGAAAAGGCCGAAGTCAATACAGACAATTGAAATGGACTCGAAAGGATACGCTAGCAATTCTTGTTATTCTCGTACTTGGTTGTTGCTTATTTTTCTTAAAATCTTAGTAGCTTTCAGGAATTAATAAAAAAGTTACTGTAACAGTTTTTGATATAAAGGTAGGGATATGAACCGTTTTAAAAAATCAAAATATGTCATTATTGTTTTTGTCACTGTTCTGCTGGTGTCAGCTCTCTTGGCGACGACTTATTCAAGTACAATTGTGACAAAATTAGGAGATGGAATCTCATTGGTTGATAGGGTTGTACAAAAACCTTTTCAGTGGTTTGATTCTGTCAAATCAGATTTGGTTCACTTAACACGAACATATAATGAAAATGAAAGTTTGAAGAAACAGATTTACCAGTTAGAAGTTAAATCAAATGAGGCGGAAAGTTTAAAGACGGAAAATGAACAACTGCGCCAATTGCTTGATATGAAGTCCAAGTTGCAAGCCACAAAGACTTTAGCAGCAGATGTTATTATGCGATCTCCAGTATCTTGGAAGCAGGAATTGACCTTAGATGTAGGCAAATCAAAAGGGGCTTCTGAGAACATGTTAGCTATTGCAAATGGTGGCTTGATTGGGAGTGTTTCAAAAGTAGAGGAGAACTCTACTATAGTCAACCTTCTGACAAATACGGAAAATGCTGATAAGATTTCTGTTAAAATTCAACATGGTTCTACTACAATTTATGGGATTATTGTTGGTTATGACAAGGAAAATGAAGTTCTTAAAATTAGTCAATTAAATAGTAATAGCGATATTAGTACAGGCGATAAAGTGACAACGGGTGGATTAGGAAACTTTAACGTTGCGGATATTCCTGTTGGTGAAGTAGTTACCACAACGCATAGTACAGACTATTTGACACGAGAAGTAACTGTTAAATTGAGTGCAGATACTCATAATGTGGATGTGATAGAATTAGTGGGGAATTCATAATGAGACAGTTGAAGCGGGTTGGAGTGTTTTTATTGCTTCCTTTCTTTGTTCTAATTGACGCCCATATTAGCCAGCTTCTGGGTTCATTTTTCCCCCATGTACATTTGGCTAGTCATTTTCTTTTTCTATTTCTCTTATTTGAGACGATAGAAGTATCAGAGTATCTCTACCTAGTCTATTGTTTTGTGATAGGCTTGGTTTACGATGTTTACTTTTTCCATCTAATAGGGATTGCAACTCTCTTATTTATCTTATTGGGAGCCTTTCTTCATAAATTGAATAGTGTTATTTTGTTGAATCGCTGGACAAGAATCTTAGCTATGATTGTTATGAGTTTTCTATTTGATATGGGAGCTTATCTCTTTGCATTAGTGGTAGGTTTAACTGTAGATAGTCTGCCGATTTTTATCGTTTATAGCCTAGTACCATCCATGATTTTAAATCTTGTGTGGATGCTTATTTTTCAGTTTATTTTTGAAAAATATTATCTATGAGAAAGAAACAAAAATGTAACAAAGGCGTAATATTCATTAGGCCTTTTTTTGGTATACTAGTATTGTCTTTAAAAGAAGGAGTATCTACGTAATATGAAGAAAAAAATCTTAGCGTCACTTTTATTAAGTACAGTAATGGTTTCTCAAGTAGCTGTTTTAACAACTGCGCATGCAGAAACGACTGATGACAAAATTGCTGCTCAAGATAATAAAATTAGTAACTTAACAGCACAACAACAAGAAGCCCAAAAACAAGTTGACCAAATTCAGGAGCAAGTATCGGCTATTCAAGCTGAGCAATCTAACTTGCAAGCTGAAAATGATAGATTGCAAGCAGAATCCAAAAAACTTGAGAGTGAGATTACAGAACTTTCTAAAAACATTGTATCTCGCAATGATTCTTTGGAAAAACAAGCTCGTAGTGCTCAAACAAATGGAGCTGCAACTAGCTACATCAATACGATTGTAAACTCAAAATCAATTACAGAAGCTATTTCACGTGTAGCAGCCATGAATGAAATTGTATCTGCTAACAACAAAATGTTGGAACAACAAAAAGCAGATAAAAAAGCAATTTCTGAGAAGCAAGTGGCAAACAATGACGCAATTAATACAGTAATTGCAAATCAACAGAAATTGTCTGATGATGCACAAGCTCTAACAACGAAACAAGCTGAGTTGAAGGCTGCAGAATTAAATCTTGCTGCTGAAAAAGCGACAGCAGAAGATGAAAAAGCAAGTTTGCTAGAGAAAAAAGCAGAAGCAGAAGCGGCAGCAAAAGCAGCAGCAGAGGCAGAAGCAGCTTACAAGGCAAAACAAGTAAGTCAACAACAAACAGTTGTTGCTTCTGGAAATACGACTTTTGCAGCACAGGTTCAAGCTGTAGCTTCTTCGGAATCAACAACATACACTCCTGTGGCAGTCAAACAACGCCCAACATACAGTACAAATGCTTCAAGTTATCCAATTGGAGAATGTACATGGGGAGTTAAAACATTAGCACCTTGGGCTGGAGACTATTGGGGTAATGGAGCACAGTGGGCTACAAGTGCAGCTGCTGCAGGATTCCGTACAGGTTCGACACCTCAAGTTGGTGCGATTGCATGTTGGAATGATGGTGGATATGGACACGTAGCGGTAGTCACTGCTGTAGAATCAACAACACGTATCCAAGTGTCAGAATCAAATTATGCTGGTAATCGCACGCTTGGGAATCATCGTGGATGGTTCAATCCGACAACTACGTCGTCAGGTTTTGTAACATATATTTATGCAGATTAATTAGAAAAGGAGACTTAATAGAGTCTCTTTTTTAGTGGCGATAGTCTCTCTAAAAAAATTCTTAAAAAACTTGAAAATATTGAAAAAGTATGGTAAAATGAAACTTGTCGTGTGAACGATAATACTCATTCTTGATGAATTGTGAGACAGTTGCCCTTGGGTCGTTTTGCGAGTTGAAGTCAAGAAGAGGAAAAAAACAAAAAGGAGAAATACTCATGGCAGTAATTTCAATGAAACAACTTCTTGAGGCTGGTGTACACTTTGGTCACCAAACTCGTCGCTGGAACCCTAAGATGGCTAAATACATCTTTACAGAGCGTAACGGAATCCACGTTATCGACTTGCAACAAACTGTAAAATACGCTGACCAAGCATACGACTTCATGCGTGATGCAGCAGCTAACGATGCAGTTGTATTGTTCGTTGGTACTAAGAAACAAGCGGCTGATGCAGTTGCTGAAGAAGCAGTACGTTCAGGTCAATACTTCATCAACCACCGTTGGTTGGGTGGAACTCTTACAAACTGGGGAACAATCCAAAAACGTATCGCTCGTTTGAAAGAAATCAAACGTATGGAAGAAGATGGAACTTTCGAAGTTCTTCCTAAAAAAGAAGTTGCACTTCTTAACAAACAACGTGCACGTCTTGAAAAATTCTTGGGTGGTATCGAAGATATGCCTCGTATTCCAGATGTGATGTATGTAGTTGACCCACATAAAGAGCAAATTGCTGTTAAAGAAGCTAAAAAATTGGGAATCCCAGTTGTAGCGATGGTTGACACAAACACTGATCCAGATGATATCGATGTAATCATCCCAGCTAACGATGACGCTATCCGCGCTGTTAAATTGATTACAGCTAAATTGGCTGACGCTATCATCGAAGGACGTCAAGGTGAAGATGCAGCAGCAGTTGAAGCAGAATTTGCAGCTTCAGAAGCTCAAGCAGATTCAATCGAAGAAATCGTTGAAGTCGTAGAAGGCGACAACGCTTAATTCATATAAATAGTAATTACCTAGGAGGGCGGGGCTTAGCCCGGCTCTCCTATTTTTAAAAAATATAGGAGAATCAAAATGGCAGAAATTACAGCTAAACTTGTAAAAGAGTTGCGTGAAAAATCTGGTGCCGGTGTTATGGACGCTAAAAAAGCGCTTGTAGAAACAGACGGTGACATCGAAAAAGCGATTGAATTGCTTCGTGAAAAAGGTATGGCTAAGGCAGCTAAGAAGGCTGACCGTGTTGCTGCAGAAGGTTTGACTGGTGTTTACGTTAACGGTAATGTTGCAGCAGTTATTGAAGTAAACGCTGAAACTGACTTCGTTGCGAAAAATGCTCAATTCGTTGAATTGGTAAATACTACAGCTAAAATTATTGCTGAAGGAAAACCTGCTAACAATGAAGAAGCTCTTGCTTTGACAATGCCTTCAGGTGAAACTCTTGAAGCTGCATACGTATCTGCAACAGCAACTATCGGAGAAAAAATCTCATTCCGTCGCTTTGCATTGATTGAAAAAACAGATGCACAACACTTTGGAGCATACCAACATAACGGTGGACGTATCGGTGTTATTTCAGTTGTTGAAGGTGGAGACGAAGCTCTTGCTAAACAATTGTCAATGCACATCGCAGCGATGAAACCAACAGTTCTTTCTTACAAAGAATTGGATGAGCAATTCGTTAAAGATGAGTTGGCACAATTGAACCACGTAATCGACCAAGACAACGAAAGCCGTGCAATGGTTAACAAACCAGCTCTTCCACACTTGAAGTATGGATCAAAAGCTCAATTGACTGATGAAGTAATTGCGCAAGCTGAAGCTGACATCAAAGCTGAATTGGCTGCAGAAGGTAAACCAGAAAAAATCTGGGACAAAATCATCCCAGGTAAAATGGATCGCTTCATGCTTGATAACACTAAAGTTGACCAAGCTTACACACTTCTTGCACAAGTTTACATCATGGATGACAGCAAGACAGTTGAAGCTTACCTTGAATCAGTTAACGCTTCAGTAGTTGAGTTCGCTCGCTTTGAAGTTGGTGAAGGTATTGAGAAAGCTGCAAATGACTTTGAAGCTGAAGTTGCAGCTACAATGGCAGCAGCCTTGAATAACTAATAATAAAAAGGAAGCCAAATTGCTTCCTTTTTCTATGCAATCGATCTTTATAGGGAGATGTTCCTACTTTTAAGGTATAAATAAAAAGCCCTATAATAAGGGCTAAATGTATTTAGGAGACTACACTTCAAATTCATAGAGTGCTGTAGACAAATAACGTTCGCCGTTATCTGGTGCTAGAGCAAGGACTTTCTTACCTGTACCTAATTTTTTGGCAACCTCGATGGCTCCGTAGACAGCTGCAGCTGATGAAATCCCTACAAGGAAACCTTCCTTTCCACCAATTTCACGGCCGAGTGCTAGAGCATCGTCTGACGTTACACGAACGATACCATCATAAGCCTTTGTATCCAGTGTATCAGGAATAAATCCAGCTGAGATACCTTGAATTTTGTGTGGTCCAGGTTTTTCACCAGATAGAATAGCAGATTCATCTGCCTCTACTGCAAAAACTTGAATGTTAGAATTTGCTGATTTGAGTGCATGAGAAACACCAGAAATCGTTCCACCGGTACCAACTCCAGCAACAAAGGCATCTAATCCATCTTTACCGAAAGCAGCTAGTATCTCAGCTCCTGTTGTTCTTTCGTGTACTTCTGGATTTGCTGGATTGTCAAATTGAAGAGGAAGGAAACCATCACGTTCAGCAGCGATTTCTTGAGCCTTGGCAATAGCACCCTTCATTCCTTCGCTACCAGGCGTAAGGACGAGTTCAGCGCCATAGGCTTGGATAATCTTACGTCGTTCTACACTCATAGTTTCAGGCATAACAATGACAACTTTATACCCTTTAGCAGCACCTACCCATGAAAGTCCAATACCAGTGTTTCCACTTGTTGCTTCAACAATAGTAGAGCCAGGTTTCAGAATACCATCTTGTTCAGCTTTTTCAATCATGCTAAGGGCAATACGGTCTTTTACCGATGAACCAGGGTTAAATGCTTCAAGCTTTACATAGACGTCCGCAGCACCTTCTGGCACAATGTTGTTGAGTTTAACAATCGGAGTTTGACCGATTAATTCAGTAATGTTGTTATAAATAGACATATGAATACCTCTTTGTATAAGATATCTATAGTATAACGCTATCTATACCATTTGTAAAATATAGAAATCCTATCGAAGTGATAGGATTTTTTTATATCATAGGTCCAAGCTATTAATTTTTAAGTGATTTTGACAAGATAATTATAGTAAATAGGTGTAAAGGAGAATGCTATCCGTTTTCTTTTTGAATTGCTTCATTTTCTAGTAGGTCTTGGCAAGCACCTTTTTATGTTGCTAATTAAAGTAGCGGTGAAAATGTCAGTGAAATGCTGCATTATCCATTGTTTACACTAAGTTTACAGGAACTTCAACTTCGCGTAAACCTTGGTCAGTTAAAGTGACTTTTCCATTAAAAAACTCTACAAGTGCGGCTTTAATATTTTCTTTTGCTTCTTTATCAACATAAATCATCGTATCGACTTGTTCTGTAAAGTTTGTCTCAAGCTCTATGAGATCATGTTCTTTAAGGAAGTTACTGTACTCTTGGTACTGAGCGTAAGACATTTGAATAGCAATGCCAGCCTGTTCCTTTATTTCAATGATGCCAATTTCTTTGACAGCTAAGGCGACACTACCTGCGTAAGCACGAATCAATCCTCCGGCGCCTAGTTTAATACCACCAAAGTAGCGTGTCACGACCACACAGACATTGGTGAGATTGTGATTTTCTAGTACCCCAAGCATGGGAACGCCAGCAGTACCACTGGGTTCACCATCATCACTTGTACGTTTGATTTCACTACGTTCCCCAATAATGAAGGCAGAGCAGTTATGCGTAGCTTTGTAGTGCTCTTTCTTGATAGCAGTGATGAAGTCACGAGCCTCTTCTTCGCTATAAACACGCTTGGCATGACAGATAAAGCGTGATTTTTTGATTTCTTCTTGGACTTGACCGTCCTCTTTAATTGTTTTAAATTCCATGATTTAATTGTACTAAAAAATCATCTAAAGCGCTAGGTTTTTACGAATAAAGAAGTATGAAAGTAAATCCAAATTATCTCGGTCGTTTGTTTACGGAGAATGAATTAACAGAAGAGGAACGTCAGTTGGCGGAGAGACTTCCAGCAATGAGAAAGGAGAAGGGGAAACTTTTCTGTCAACGTTGTGATAGTGCTATTTTAGATGGATGGTATTTGCCCATCGGTGCCTACTATTGTCGGGAGTGTTTACTGATGAAGCGAGTTAGGAGTGATCAAGCTTTATACTATTTTCCGCAGGAGGATTTTCTGAAGCAAGATGTTCTTAAATGGCGTGGTCAATTAACTCCTTTTCAAGAGAAGGTGTCAGAGGGACTGATTCAAGCAGTAGACAAGCAAGAGCCAACTTTAGTTCATGCGGTGACCGGAGCTGGAAAGACAGAAATGATTTATCAAGTAGTGGCTAAAGTGATCAATGCGGGTGGTGCAGTATGCTTGGCTAGTCCTCGCATAGATGTTTGTTTGGAGCTGTACAAGCGCCTGCAACAGGATTTTGCTTGCGAAATATCTTTACTACACGGGGAATCAGAACCGTATTTTCGAACACCATTAGTTGTTGCGACAACCCATCAGTTATTGAAATTTTATCAAGCTTTTGATTTACTGATAGTGGATGAAGTAGATGCCTTTCCTTATGTTGACAACCCCACGCTTTACCATGCTGTCAAGAATAGTGTAAAGGAGAATGGGCTGATAATCTTTTTAACAGCGACTTCGACAGATGAGTTAGATAGGAAGGTTCGCATAGGAGAACTAAAAAGGTTGAGTTTGCCAAGACGATTTCATGGGAATCCATTGATTATTCCTAAACCTGTCTGGTTATCCGATTTTAATCGCTATTTGGATAAGAATCGTTTGTCACCAAAGCTAAAGACTTATATTGAGAAACAGAGAAAGACAGGCTATCCCTTACTCCTTTTTGCTTCAGAAATTAAGAAAGGGGAGCAATTAAAAGAAGTCTTACAGAAGGAATTTTCGCATGAGAAAATTGGTTTTGTGTCTTCAGTTACGGAAGATCGATTAGAGCAGGTGCAAGCTTTTCGAGATGGAGAACTGACAATACTTATCAGTACGACAATCTTGGAGCGTGGAGTTACCTTCCCTTGTGTGGATGTTTTTGTAGTAGAAGCCAACCATCGTCTGTTTACCAAATCTAGTTTGATTCAGATTGGTGGACGAGTTGGACGAAGCATGGATAGACCGACAGGAGATTTGCTTTTCTTCCATGACGGGTTAAATGCTTCAATCAAAAAGGCAATTAAGGAAATTCAACAGATGAACAAGGAGGCGGGTCTATGAAGTGTTTATTATGTGGGCAGACTATGAAGGCTGTTTTAACTTTTAGTAGTCTCTTACTTCTGAAGAATGATGACTCCTGTCTTTGTTTAGATTGTGAATCTACTTTTGATAGAATTGGTGAAGAGTGCTGTTCAAGCTGTATGAAAACAGAGGTGTCAACTAAGTGTCAAGATTGTCAATTTTGGTGTAAAGAAGGAATTGAAGTCAGTCATAGAGCGATTTTTACTTACAATCAAGCTATGAAGGATTTTTTCAGTCGGTATAAGTTTGATGGAGACTTCCTTTTAAGAAAAGTTTTTGCTTCAGTTTTAAGTGAGGAGTTAAAAAAGTACAAAGAGTATCAATTTGTTGTAATTCCCCTAAGTCCTGAAAGATTGCTCGAGAGGGGATTTAACCAGGTTGAAGGTTTAGTTGAAGCAGCAGGGTTCTCTTTTCAAGACTTACTAGAGAAGAGAGAAGAGCGTGCTAGTTCTTCCAAAAATCGTTCAGAACGCTTGGCAACAGAACTTCCCTTCTTTGTCAAAAGTGGAGTCACTATTCCTAAAAAAATCCTACTTATAGATGATATCTATACTACTGGAACAACTATAAATCGTGTGAAGAAACTGTTGGAAGAAGCTGGTGCTGAGGATGTAAAAACATTTTCCCTTGTAAGATAAGGAAAAAATTTGCAAAAACAAAATGAAAGCGTTATAATGAAATCAGAAAAACAAAAATGTTTAGAAAGAAGGTACTCATATGATTAAATATAGTATCCGTGGTGAAAACCTAGAAGTAACAGAAGCAATTCGTGATTATGTAGTTTCTAAACTCGAAAAGATCGAAAAGTATTTTCAAGCTGAACAAGAGTTGGATGCTCGAGTTAACTTGAAGGTGTATCGTGAAAAAACTGCTAAAGTGGAGGTGACGATTCCACTTGGTTCAATTACTCTTCGTGCAGAAGATGTGTCTCAAGATATGTATGGTTCAATTGACCTTGTAACCGATAAAATTGAACGTCAGATTCGTAAAAATAAAACAAAAATCGAGCGTAAAAATAAAAATAAGGTAGCAACTAGTCAATTATTTACAGATGCTTTGGTGGAAGATCCAAATGTTGTCCAGTCTAGAGTTGTTCGTTCAAAACAAATTGATTTAAAACCAATGGATTTGGAAGAAGCTATTCTACAGATGGATTTGTTGGGACATGATTTCTTTATCTATGTGGATGTTGAAGATCAAACAACTAATGTGATTTATCGTCGTGAGGATGGTGAAATTGGTTTGTTAGAAGTTAAAGAATCTTAATTTTAATATGTGTAAAGGAAGGTTTACTGAATTGTAAGCCTCCTTTTTCTTATAATTGATAGAATTACTGATTGCACTTTTAAAAAGTCGCTTTTTGGTGGTTATTATGGTATAATGGGTGCCAAGAGGTTTGGAATGAAAAAATTTTATGTAAGTCCTATTTTCCCCTTAATATTAGGAATAGTGGCGTTCGGAGTGCTATCTGTGCAACTTGTTTTTGTAACGAATACACTGGTAACGCTATTTCTTTTGCTACTTATTTTGGGTTCATATATTTTACTATTCATCCATCAAAGAGACTACTACTCAAGGAGTGAAGTAGAACAAATCCAGTATGTAAACCACCAAGCTGAAGATAGTTTGACAACCTTGTTAGAACAGATGCCTGTTGGGGTAATTAAATTAGACTTGTCGTCAGGTGACGTTGAATGGTTTAATCCTTATGCTGAATTGATTTTGACTAATGAAGTGGGCGAGATTGATGTGGCATTAATTCAAACAATTATCAAGGCTTCTGTGGGGAACCCAGGTTCTTATGCTACCTTGGGTGAGACCCGTTATTCGGTTCATATGGACAAGGTGTCTGGGGTTCTTTACTTCTTTGATGTGTCTGGTGAATATGAAGCGACTGTTGAGTTAGTAACGAGTCGGCCTGTTATTGGGATAGTTTCCGTTGACAACTACGATGACTTAGAAGATGAAACATCAGAGTCTGATATTAGTCATATCAATAGTTTTGTAGCCAATTTTGTTTCAGAATTTGCTGGTAAATATGCCATGTTTTCCCGTCGAGTGAGTATGGATCGTTTTTATCTGTTTACGGACTATACGGTGCTTGAGGGCTTGATGAATGATAAATTTTCTGTTATTGATGCTTTCAGAGAAGAGTCGAAACAGAGACAGTTGCCATTGACCTTAAGTATGGGATTTTCTTATGGTGATGGAAATCATGATGAAATAGGGAAAGTTGCTTTACTCAACTTGAACTTGGCTGAAGTGCGTGGTGGAGACCAGGTGGTTGTCAAGGAGAATGACGAAACGAAAAATCCCGTTTATTTTGGTGGTGGATCTGCTGCCTCAATCAAACGTACACGGACCCGTACGCGCGCTATGATGACAGCTATTTCAGATAAGATTCGGAGTGTAGATCAGGTTTTTGTAGTTGGTCACAAAAATCTAGACATGGATGCTTTGGGTTCTGCTGTAGGTATGCAGTTATTTGCTAGTAATGTGACTGAAAATAGTTATGCTCTTTATGATGAAGAACAAATGTCACCAGATATTAAACGAGCTGTTTCATTCTTAGAAAAAGAAGGAGTTACGAAGTTGTTGTCCGTTAAGGAGGTAATGGGGATGGTGACCAATCGTTCTTTGTTGATTCTTGTAGACCATTCAAAGACTGCCTTAACTTTATCGAAAGAATTTTATGATTTATTTACCCAAACCATCGTCATTGACCACCACAGAAGGGATCAGGATTTTCCCGATAATGCCGTTATCACTTATATCGAAAGTGGTGCAAGCAGTGCCAGTGAGTTGGTAACGGAATTGATTCAGTTCCAGAATTCTAAGAAAAATCGTCTGAGTCGTATGCAAGCCAGTGTCTTGATGGCTGGTATGATGCTGGATACTAAAAATTTCACCTCACGAGTGACTAGTCGGACATTTGATGTTGCGAGTTATCTCAGAACGAGAGGAAGTGATAGTATTGTCATCCAAGAAATTGCTGCGACAGATTTTGAAGAATATCGTGAGGTCAATGAACTGATTTTACAGGGGTGTAAATTAGGTTCAGATGTATTGATAGCAGAGGCTCAGGACTCGAAATGCTATGATACAGTTGTTATTAGTAAGGCAGCAGATGCCATGTTAGCTATGTCAGGTATTGAAGCGAGTTTTGTTCTTGCGAAGAATACACAAGGATTTATCTCTATCTCAGCTCGTAGTCGTAGTAAATTGAATGTACAACGGATTATGGAAGAGCTAGGCGGTGGGGGCCACTTTAATTTGGCAGCAGCTCAAATTAAAGATTTAACCTTGTCAGAAGCAGGTGAAAAACTGACAGAAATTTTATTAAATGAAATAAAGGAAAAGGAGAAAGAAGAATGAAAGTAATCTTTTTAGCAGATGTTAAAGGAAAAGGAAAAAAAGGCGAAATTAAGGAAGTATCAACAGGGTATGCGCAAAACTTTCTTATCAAAAAGAATCTAGCCAAAGAAGCAACTGCTCAAGCGGTAGGTGAACTTCGTGGTAAACAAAAATCTGAAGAAAAAGCTCACGCTGAGATGATTGCAGAAGCGAAAGCAATTAAAGCACAACTTGAAGCAGAAGAAACTGTTGTAGAATTTGTTGAAAAAGTTGGTCCAGATGGCCGTACCTTTGGTTCTATTACCAATAAGAAAATTGCGGAAGAATTGCAAAAGCAATTTGAGATCAAGATTGATAAACGTCATATCCAAGTACAAGCTCCGATTCGAGCAGTTGGTTTGATTGATGTGCCAGTGAAAATCTATCAAGATATCACAAGTATCATCAATCTTCGTGTGAAAGAAGGGTAAATTTACACCTTCTTGACAAGATTATAAAAGGAAGGGAAGCCTGATGGCAGAAGTCGAAGAGTTACGAGTACAACCTCAAGATATCTTAGCTGAGCAATCCGTTTTGGGGGCTATCTTTATTGATGAGAGTAAGCTTGTTTTTGTGCGAGAATACATTGAGTCTCGCGACTTTTTTAAGTATGCCCATCGTTTGATTTTCCAGGCTATGGTTGACTTATCCGATCGTGGCGATGCCATAGATGCAACAACGGTTCGTACCATTCTTGATAATCAAGGTGACTTGCAGAATATTGGTGGTCTGTCTTACTTAGTTGAGATTGTCAATTCTGTGCCAACTTCTGCTAATGCGGAGTATTATGCTAAGATTGTTGCAGAAAAAGCCATGCTACGGCGTTTAATCGCTAAGTTGACAGACTCTGTCAATTTAGCTTACGAGGCTTCACAACCAGCTGATGAAATCATTGCTCAGGCTGAAAAAGGGCTGATTGATGTCAGTGAAAATGCTAATCGAAGTGGATTTAAGAATATTCGAGATGTGTTGAATGTCAACTTTGGAAATCTGGAAGCTCGCTCGCAACAAACGACTGATATTACAGGTATTGCGACAGGCTATCGTGATTTAGATCATATGACGACTGGTCTTCATGAAGAGGAGTTGATTATCTTAGCAGCTCGTCCGGCGGTTGGTAAGACAGCCTTTGCCTTGAATATTGCTCAGAATATTGGGACCAAGTTGGACAAGACGGTAGCTATCTTTTCGCTCGAAATGGGTGCGGAAAGTCTAGTGGATCGTATGTTGGCGGCAGAAGGGTTGGTTGAGTCGCATTCTATTCGTACGGGTCAACTGACTGATGAGGAATGGCAAAAATATACCATTGCTCAAGGGAATCTAGCCAATGCAAGTATCTATATTGATGATACACCAGGGATTCGGATTACGGAAATTCGTTCGCGTTCACGCAAACTGGCTCAAGAAACTGGGAATCTTGGTTTGATTTTGATAGACTACTTGCAGCTTATTACGGGAACTGGGCGAGAAAATCGTCAACAAGAAGTTTCAGAAATTTCACGTCAGTTGAAAATCCTAGCCAAGGAACTGAAAGTTCCAGTAATTGCTCTAAGTCAGCTTTCTCGTGGTGTAGAACAACGTCAGGACAAGAGACCGGTCTTGTCTGATATTCGTGAATCTGGATCTATTGAGCAGGACGCTGATATCGTAGCCTTTCTCTATCGTGACGATTATTATGAGCGTGGTGGTGAAGAAGAGGAAGGCATACCAAATAATAAGGTAGAAGTTATTATCGAGAAAAACCGTAGTGGAGCTCGTGGAACTGTGGAATTAATTTTCCAAAAAGAATACAATAAATTTTCAAGTATCTCAAAAAGGGAGGAAATAAGATGACAGATGCATTTACAGATGTAGCTAAGATGAAAAAAATTAAAGAGGAAATCAAGGCGCATGAGGGTCATGTAATCGAAATGACTTTGGAAAATGGGCGTAAGCGCCAAAAAAATAGATTGGGTAAGCTAATTGAAGTTTATCCATCCCTGTTTATCGTGGAATTTGGGAACGTTGAAGGAGATAAACAAGCTAATGTTTATGTTGAGTCCTTTACTTACTCAGATATCCTTACAGAAAAGAATTTGATTCATTATCTTGACTAAAGTGAGAAATTTTCTCACTTTTTCTTTTTTCTCCGAATAGTTTAAGTGAAGGTAATCTTCGATTTATATTATTTTTCAAGGAGGAAGAATGAAAGTTTTACCATTCAAAGTAACAGAGACAGGATTTTCTTTGAGAAAATCAGTTAAAAAGGTTGTTCCTTTTTTAGTAGCAGGATTGATGCTAGCAGCGAGTGATAGTGTATATGCCTATTCTGGAGGAAATGGATCGATTGCGCGTGGGGATGATTATCCTGCTTACTATAAAAATGGGAGTCAGGAAATTGATAAGTGGCGCATGTACTCTCGTCAGTGTACTTCATTTGCAGCCTTTCGCTTGAGTAGTGTCAATGGTTTTGAGATTACAGGAGCTTATGGAAATGCGAATGAATGGGGCTATCGTGCTCGTCGTGAAGGCTATCGTGTAGATAGTGTGCCAACGATTGGATCGATTGCTTGGTCTACTGCAGGAGGATATGGTCATGTTGCCTGGGTTTCAAATGTAATGGGGGATAATATAGAAATTGAGGAATACAACTATGGTTATACAGGATCCTATAATAAACGAATTATAAAAGCCAATACGATGACAGGATTTATTCATTTTAAAGATTTGGATGGGGGTAATGTAGTAAGTAGTGGCAAAGTATTCGATAGTCAACCGTTGTCTTCGACAGGAGGAACACATTATTTTAAGAATAAGGCAGCTATAAAAAATCAACCTTTAGTTAGTGCAACTTCAATTGCATATTATTCTCCAGGTGAGAGTGTTCATTATGATCAGGTACTTGAAAAAGATGGGTACAAGTGGTTGAGTTATATATCTTATAGTGGAAGTCGTCGTTATATTCAGTTAGAGGAGGTTGCGTCATCGCAGAATCAAACAGAAGGTAGTTCCAATGATGTTCTGACTGTTGGTTGGAAGAAAATAAATGGTAGTTGGTATCATTTCAAATCAAATGGTTCTAAATCAACAGGATGGCTGAAAGACGGTTCTAGTTGGTATTATTTGAAATCATCTGGTGAAATGCAGACAGGATGGTTAAAGGAAAATGGTCTGTGGTACTATTTGGACAGTTCAGGTGCAATGAAAACAGGATGGTACCAAGTATCTGGTAAGTGGTATTATTCTTACTCTTCAGGCGCTTTAGCTGTTAATACGACAGTGGATGGCTACAGAGTAAACAGTGATGGAGAACGAGTATAGAAAATGAGAGTAGGAAAAATTTCCTGCTCTTTTCTGTAAGCAGTTTCCTTGACTTTTTTTTTGTTTTGCGCTATCATATGTCCATATAATATATGGGAGTCTGTGTACAGTCTGAGAGGAAGTGTTAAACTTCGACCGCACCTGATCTGGGTAATGCCAGCGTAGGGAACGATACTTAGTCTATTCTTCACCTTTTCCATATATGGTAAAGGTTTTTCTTTTTATAAAGAGGAAAACGAGAAGAGGAGGTTGTTATGAAAGCAAGCATTGCCTTGCAAGTTTTACCCCTATCACAGGGGATTGATCGGATAGCTGTTATCGATCAAGTCATTGCTTATCTGCAAGCTCAAGAAGTGACCATGGTAGTGACACCATTTGAAACGGTCTTGGAAGGGGAGTTTGATGAGCTCATGCGCATTCTAAAAGAAGCGCTAGAAGTGGCAGGGCAGGAGGCAGATAATGTCTTTGCCAATGTCAAAATAAATATAGGAGAGATTTTAAGTATTGATGAGAAACTTGAAAAGTATACTGAGACGACACATTAGTCTATTGGGCTTTCTAGTAGTCTTGTCAATCTGGCAGTTAGCAGGTTTGCTTAAACTTCTCCCCAAGTTTATCCTGCCAACACCTCTTGAAATTCTTCAGGCCTTTGTTCGTGACAGAGAATTTCTCTGGCACCATAGCTGGGCCACCTTGAGAGTGGCTTTACTGGGGTTGGTTCTAGGAGTCTTGATTGCCTGTCTCATGGCTGTACTTATGGATAGTTTGACTTGGCTCAATGACCTGATTTACCCTATGATGGTTGTTGTTCAGACTATCCCGACTATTGCCATAGCCCCTATCCTGGTTTTGTGGCTAGGTTATGGGATTTTGCCCAAGATTGTCTTGATTATCTTGACGACGACCTTCCCTATCATCGTCAGTATTTTAGATGGTTTTAGGCATTGTGATAAGGATATGCTGACCTTGTTTAGTCTGATGCGGGCCAAGCCTTGGCAAATCCTGTGGCATTTCAAAATTCCAGTCAGCCTGCCCTACTTTTATGCAGGTCTGAGGGTCAGTGTCTCCTACGCCTTTATCACAACTGTGGTATCTGAGTGGTTGGGAGGCTTTGAAGGACTAGGTGTCTACATGATTCAGTCCAAGAAACTGTTTCAGTATGATACTATGTTTGCTATTATTATTCTGGTATCGATTATCAGTCTTCTGGGTATGAAGCTGGTCGATATTAGTGAAAAATATGTTATTAAATGGAAACGTTCGTAAAATTAGAATTTTTCAAAAAAGAAAAGAGGAAATCAAAATGAAAAAAACATGGAAAGTGTTTTTAACGCTTGTGACAGCTCTTGTAGCTGTTGTGCTTGTAGCTTGTGGTCAAGGAACTGCTTCTAAGGACAACAAAGAAGCAGAACTCAAGAAAATTGACTTTATCCTAGACTGGACACCAAATACCAACCACACAGGGCTTTATGTAGCCAAGGAAAAAGGCTATTTCAAGGAAGCTGGAGTGGATGTTGATTTGAAATTGCCACCAGAAGAAAGTTCTTCTGACTTGGTTATCAATGGTAAGGCGCCATTTGCAGTGTATTTCCAAGACTACATGGCTAAGAAGTTAGAAAAAGGTGCAGGAATTACTGCCGTTGCAGCTATCGTAGAGCACAATACATCAGGAATTATCTCTCGTAAATCTGACAATGTAGCTAGTCCAAAGGACTTGGTTGGTAAGAAATACGGAACTTGGAATGACCCAACTGAACTTGCTATGTTGAAAACCTTGGTAGAATCTCAAGGTGGGGACTTTGAGAAGGTTGAAAAAGTACCAAATAACGACTCAAACTCAATCACACCGATTGCCAATGGCGTCTTTGATACTGCATGGATCTACTATGGATGGGATGGAATTCTTGCTAAATCTCAAGGTGTAGACGCTAATTTCATGTATTTGAAAGACTACGTTAAAGAATTTGACTACTACTCACCAGTTATCATCGCAAACAACGACTACCTTAAAGACAACAAAGAAGAAGCTCGCAAAGTTATCCAAGCTATCAAAAAAGGTTACCAATATGCTATGGAGCATCCAGAGGAAGCGGCAGATATCCTCATCAAGAATGCACCTGAACTTCAGGAAAAACGTGACTTTGTCATCGAATCTCAAAAATACTTGTCAAAAGAATATGCAAGCGACAAGGAAAAATGGGGTCAATTTGATGCAGCTCGCTGGAATGCCTTCTACAAATGGGATAAAGAAAATGGTATCCTTAAAGAAGACTTGACAGACAAAGGCTTCACTAATGAATTTGTGAAATAATGACAGAGATTAGATTAGAACACGTCAGTTATGCCTACGGACAAGATAGGATTTTAGAGGATATCAACCTACAGGTGACTTCAGGCGAAGTGGTTTCTATCTTAGGTCCAAGTGGTGTTGGAAAAACCACCCTCTTTAATCTAATCTCTGGGATTTTAGAAGTCCAGTCAGGGAGAATTGTCCTTGACGGTGAGGAGAATCCCAAAGGGCGCGTGAGTTATATGTTGCAAAAGGATCTACTCTTGGAGCACAAGACCGTACTTGGAAATATCATTCTGCCCCTCTTGATTCAAAAAGTGAATAAGGCGGAAGCCATTGCCCGCGCGGATGAAATTCTTGCAACCTTTCATTTGACAGCTGTACGAGACAAGTATCCCCATGAACTTAGTGGGGGGATGCGTCAGCGTGTGGCCTTGCTTCGTACCTATCTTTTTGGGCACAAGCTCTTTCTCTTGGATGAGGCCTTTAGCGCCTTGGATGAGATGACTAAGATGGAACTCCATGCTTGGTATCTGGAGATTCACAAGCAGTTGCAATTGACGACCCTGATTATCACGCATAGTATCGAGGAGGCCCTCAATCTCAGCGACCGCATCTATATCTTGAAAAATCGCCCTGGGCAGATTGTTTCAGAAATTAAACTAGATTGGTCTGAAGATGAGGACAAAGAAGTTCAAAAGATTGCCTACAAACGTCAAATCTTGGCAGAATTAGGCTTAGAATAAGTAGAAAAATAGGGAGTTGGTGAAGATTATCCTTTACCAGCGCCCTTTTTCTTTTAAAAATGAGAAAATTTCGGTATAATAGTCAAAGATAGTCAAGGTTTAAAGAGAGAGGTGGGTTTGTAATGAGATTTAAAAATACATCGGATCATATTGAGGCCTACATCAAGGCGATTTTAGATCAATCTGGTATTGTGGAGTTGCAACGGAGTCAGTTGGCCGATACTTTTCAGGTTGTTCCTAGTCAGATTAACTACGTGATCAAGACACGCTTTACGGAAAGTAGAGGCTACTTGGTTGAAAGTAAGCGTGGTGGCGGAGGCTACATCCGTATAGGACGGATTGAGTTTTCCAATCATCATGAAATGCTCCGTGATTTGCTTTATTCAATTGGTGAGCGAGTTAGTCAAGAAATTTATGAAGATATTCTGCAGCTTTTGGTTGAGCAGGAGTTGATGACCAAGCAAGAGATGAATTTGCTGGAGGCAGTAGCTTTGGATCGCGTTCTAGGAGAAGAAGCTCCAGT
Source organism: Streptococcus mitis (assembly GCA_032480835.1). Classification (GTDB taxonomy): domain Bacteria; phylum Bacillota; class Bacilli; order Lactobacillales; family Streptococcaceae; genus Streptococcus; species Streptococcus mitis_DK. The sequence goes on along the minus strand of JAWETZ010000006.1, from coordinate 24,922 downwards.
TGTTCGTGCTAATATGCTACGACAGGTCATACAAGAGGTAGATAGAAAAGGGAAGTAAGATGAACTATTCAAAAGCATTGAATGAATGTATCGAAAGTGCCTACATGGTTGCTGGCCATTTTGGAGCTCGTTATCTAGAGTCTTGGCACTTGTTGATTGCCATGTCCAATCACAGTTACAGTGTAGCAGGGGCGACTTTAAATGATTATCCATATGAGATGGACCGTTTAGAAGAGGTTGCTTTGGAACTGACTGAAACAGACTACAGTCAGGATGAAACATTTACGGAGTTGCCGTTTTCACATCGTTTGCAGGTCCTTTTTGATGAAGCAGAATATGTGGCGTCAGTGGTCTATGCTAAGGTGCTAGGGACGGAGCACGTCCTTTATGCGATTTTGCATGATGGCAATGCCTTGGCGACTCGTATCTTGGAGAGGGCTGGTTTTTCTTATGAAGACAAGAAAGATCAGGTCAAGATTGCAACCCTTCGTCGAAATTTAGAAGAACGAGCAGGCTGGACTCGTGAAGATCTCAAGGCTTTACGCCAACGTCATCGTACAGTAGCTGACAAGCAAAATTCTATGGCTAATATGATGGGTATGCCCCAGACTCCAAGCGGTGGTCTCGAGGACTATACGCATGATTTGACAGAGCAAGCGCGTTCTGGTAAGTTAGAACCAGTCATCGGTCGGGACAAGGAAATCTCGCGTATGATTCAAATCTTGAGCCGTAAGACCAAGAATAATCCTGTCTTGGTTGGAGATGCTGGTGTCGGGAAAACAGCTCTGGCACTTGGTCTTGCCCAGCGTATTGCTAGTGGTGAGGTGCCTGTGGAAATGGCTAAGATGCGCGTGTTAGAGCTTGATTTGATGAATGTTGTTGCAGGGACACGCTTCCGTGGTGACTTTGAAGAACGCATGAACAATATCATAAAGGATATTGAAGAAGATGGTCAAGTCATCCTCTTTATCGATGAACTCCACACTATCATGGGTTCTGGTAGTGGAATTGACTCAACTCTGGATGCGGCCAATATCTTGAAGCCAGCCTTAGCGCGTGGAACTTTGAGAACGATTGGTGCCACCACTCAGGAAGAGTACCAAAAACACATCGAAAAAGACGCAGCCCTTTCTCGTCGTTTCGCCAAAGTGACGATTGAAGAGCCAAGTGTTGCAGACAGCATGACCATTTTGCAAGGCTTGAAGGCGACTTATGAGAAACATCACCGTGTGCAAATCACAGATGAAGCAGTTGAAACAGCCGTCAAGATGGCTCATCGTTACTTGACTAGTCGCCATTTGCCAGACTCTGCTATCGATCTCTTGGACGAAGCAGCAGCAACAGTGCAAAATAAGGCAAAGCATGTAAAAGCAGACGATTCTGGCTTAAGTCCAGCTGACAAGGCTTTGATGGATGGCAAGTGGAAACAGGCAGCTCAGCTAATCGCAAAAGAAGAGGAAGTACCAGTCTATAAAGACTTGGTGACAGAGTCTGATATTTTGACCACCTTGAGTCGCTTGTCAGGTATCCCCGTTCAAAAACTGACTCAGACTGATGCTAAGAAATACCTGAATCTGGAAGCTGAATTGCACAAACGTGTCATCGGTCAAGATCAAGCAGTTTCAAGCATTAGCCGTGCCATTCGTCGCAATCAATCAGGGATTCGCAGTCACAAGCGTCCGATTGGTTCCTTTATGTTCCTAGGACCTACAGGTGTTGGTAAGACCGAATTGGCCAAGGCTCTGGCAGAAGTTCTTTTTGACGACGAATCAGCCCTTATCCGCTTTGATATGAGTGAGTATATGGAGAAATTCGCAGCCAGCCGTCTTAATGGAGCTCCTCCGGGTTATGTAGGTTACGAAGAAGGCGGGGAGTTGACCGAGAAGGTTCGTAACAAACCATACTCAGTCTTGCTCTTTGACGAGGTAGAAAAGGCCCACCCAGACATCTTTAATGTTCTCTTGCAGGTCTTGGATGACGGTGTCTTGACAGACAGTAAGGGACGCAAGGTAGACTTTTCAAATACCATTATCATCATGACGTCAAACCTTGGTGCGACAGCCCTTCGTGATGATAAAACCGTCGGCTTTGGAGCTAAGGATATTCGTTTTGACCAGGAGAATATGGAAAAACGCATGTTTGAAGAGTTGAAAAAAGCTTATAGACCGGAGTTTATCAACCGTATTGATGAAAAGGTGGTCTTCCATAGCCTATCTAGTGACCATATGCAGGAAGTGGTGAAGATTATGGTTAAACCTTTAGTAGCAAGCTTGGCTGAAAAAGGTATTGACTTGAAATTACAAGCTTCAGCCCTGAAATTGTTGGCAAATCAAGGATATGACCCAGAGATGGGAGCTCGTCCACTTCGTAGAACCCTACAAACAGAAGTGGAAGACAAGTTGGCAGAACTTCTTCTCAAGGGAGATTTGGTGGCAGGCAGCACACTTAAGATTGGTGTTAAAGCAGGCCAGTTAAAATTTGATATTGCATAAAAAACGAGGTCGGGAAAAGTTCCCGACCTCTTTGTTTACCCTCATGAGATGGCTTTGCTGTTGTGACTGCTTTTAGGGATACCTGTCTTTCTTAGGATTACTCAACATGTGAGTAAAGAAGTCTTTGTATCTATACTTGAGATAGTTCTCATGTAAAAATAACAAAGCGATATAGACAATCAAAAAGATTGTAGTCAGATAGAAGACATCAAATGCAGTTCGCGCATAGTAAGTGGCTGATTGATAAGAACCAATAGCTCCCAAAATCAACCAAGGCAGATATTTGTAATACTTGTTTGACATAAACCTATACCTCCTATATCCTGTTTCAATGTTATTATATTCCTTTGCACTTAAAGATGCAAGCGATTACAAAAAAATAAATTCAAACTTTTAATAGGAAAATCTCCTGTTTTTCTGTTTTATTACGAATAGAAGAGTAGGAGGAGTAAAGGTGTCTAAATTATGTGAGATTTTTAAAATAGTTTAGATAAATTGTTGACATATTTAAATTAGAATGTTACAATTATATTACAAAAAGATTTCTTTATATTTCTAAAATATTACAAAGGAGTAGAAAAATGAAAAAGAAAACCTATATCAAATTGATGACAGCAACTGTATTAGCTTCTACCCTACTATTAGGAGCTTGTGGAAATAAAAAGGAAACAACTCAAGCAAGCAGTTCTGCTAAGACAAGCCAATCATCAAGTTCTAAAGTAGCTTCTGCTAGCAAAGAAAGCAAGACTCAGAAGTCCTCAAGTTCAGCTTCATCTGAAAAGGCCAAGGCGTCTACTGATCAATCTTCAGCAACTGCAATGCCATCACAAGCGGCACCTGCACCAGAGCAAAGACAAGGTCAAGAAGTGGCTAATCAACAGATAGCTAGTCAACAAACTCCTGCTCAGGCTCCTTCAACTCAACAAGCTCCTCAAGCCCAGTCTAACCAATCAAGCTATAATCCTACAACTGACCGCAAACTTCAAGACAAACAAGCAGAGCAAAATAAACGCTACAAGGGTGTTTTAACCATGGTAGATGGTGATTTTTCAGCTGCAGCGGGCAATTGGAAGGGAGCCAATGGCGAAACCATCACAGTTTCATCAGGTGGCCAATTTACAGTAGAATCTGCTGATGGAAAGAAAGAAAATTATTCTATCAAAGGATATTCTTACACTCTTGACGATGGTAAGTATAATGCCAAAATTGGTGGAGGAAAAGTCATCCAAATTACAACGGGAGCGGATGGTAAGGTTTCCAGTGTTGCTTTGAATCAATAATAACCTTCAGTATTTGAATTTTTATAATCAAAGAAAATCCGTCAGCTCAATAAGAGTTGACGGATTATTTTATACTTGTACTTGGGTTAAAAATTCTTCTGTAGTAAGAATTTGAGCAAACTCATCTTGTAGAGAAAGGAGATGAATCTCATGGATAGTCTCAGGAGAGATGGTCTGACCGTTTTTGTTAGATAGGGTAAAACTGGCAGTAGCATCTGCTAGTAGAGTGACTTCAAAACCAAGATTTGCTGCCATTCGTGTCGTAGTAGATACACAATGAGGCAGAGTCAAACCAACAACGACTAAATGACAAATCTGATTTTTTCGTAAATATGTTTCAAGATTTGTTCCAATAAAGGCGCTATTAACCGTTTTTTTAAAGACAGGTTCTGAAGCAACTGGTTCAAATCCACTTTTAAACTCCTGATTTTGTTTGTTATGAAATTGCGACTGGGGATTGTCAGATATGTGTTGAACATGTAAGACTGGAAGAGCGTGTTTACGAAAGTATGCCAGTACCCTCAGTGCTTGTTGTTCAGCTTGAAGGTTGTTCCGTTCTCCCCAGATAGGGTTATCAAATGCTTTTTGCATATCGATAATCAGTAGAGCAGTATGAACCATTTTAAGCCTTATCCAATTGCAAGAGGGCTTCAATCTCTGCTAGGGTGCTAGCTTGTGAAATGGCTCCACGGAGTTTGGCTGCACCAGATGTTCCACGGAGGTAGTGAGGAGCGAGGCCGCGGAATTCACGAACTGCGACGTTTTCCCCTTTGAGGTTAATCAAGCGTTTCAAGTGTTCGTAGGCGATTTTCATCTTATCTTCAAAGGTCAAATCAGGTAGGATTTCTCCTGTTTCAAAGTAATGGTTGATTTGGTTGAAGAGGTAAGGATTTCCCATGGCAGCGCGACCAATCATGACTGCGTCAGCACCGACTTCTTCGATGCGTTGTTTGGCTTCTTGAACAGTACGGATGTCACCGTTAGCGATAAATGGAATCTTAGTGAGGGCCTGGGCAACCTTATGAAGGGTCTCAAGGTCTGCGTGGCCTGTGTACATTTGTTCACGGGTACGACCATGCATGGCGAGGGCAGAAACGCCTGCAGCTTCAGCAGCGAGGGCATTTTCTACTGCCAGAGATGGATCAGCCCAGCCTGTACGCATTTTGACAGTAAGTGGAATATCAAGGACAGATTGGACCTTGTTGATGATAGAGTAAATCTTATCTGGATCCTTGAGCCACATAGCGCCAGCTTCGTTCTTCACGATTTTATTAACTGGGCAGCCCATGTTGATATCCACGATATCGGTTTTGGTGTTTTCTTGGATGAATTCTGCTGCGCGTGCGAGGCTGTCTTCATCGCTACCAAAAAGTTGGATAGAGACAGGGTTTTCGCCTTCATCGATATGAAGCATGTGCAGGGTTTTTTCGTTGTTGTATTGGATTCCCTTGTCAGAGACCATTTCCATGACAACGAGTCCAGCTCCGAGCTCTTTTGCAATAGTACGAAAGGCTGAGTTGGTCACGCCAGCCATGGGCGCTAAAACGGTACGATTGGGAATCTCAACATTGCCAATCATAAAAGGTGTATTAAGATTTGTCACGAATGAGTTCCTCCAGGTCGTTTTCATCAAAGTTGTAAGTAGTTTGGCAGAATTGACAAGTGATTTCTGCCCCGTGGTCTTCCTCTTTCATTTCCTGTAAGTCTGAGCTTGGAAGGCTAGCAAGAGCGTTCATAAAGCGCTCATGGCTACAGTCACATTGGAAACGGATTTCTTCTTCAGAAAGACGCTTGTAGGCCTCGTCCCCGTAGATAGCCTTGAGAAGGGCTTCGATATGGTCTTCACTTTCCAGAAGCGTTGAGATAGCTGGCATTGCTTGGATGCGTTTTTCAAAGCGAGCAATCTCTTCTTCCTTGGCTCCCGGCAAGACTTGAACTAGGAAACCACCAGCAACCTTGACCTTGTCTTCTTCGTCTAAAAGGACATTGAGGCCGACTGCTGAAGGCGTTTGTTGGCTTTCAGTCAGGTAAAAGGCAAGGTCTTCACCGATTTCCCCAGAAATGAGGGGAGTCATAGAGTTGTAAGGATTTCCCGTACCGTAGTCTGTGATAACGAGAAATTGACCATTTCCAACAAAAGGTCCGACTAGGACTTCACCAGTTGCAGTCTTTTTGATATCGACACCAGGATTTTGAACGTAGCCTTTGACGTTCCCCTTGGTGTCAGCGACGGTGATGATAGCACCTAGAGAGCTAGATCCCAGCACCTTAACTGTTAGTTTAGTATTTCCTTTTTCATTGGCTGCGAGAATCTGGCTAGCGATAAGAGTTCGACCAAGCGCTACAGTTGAGCTAGCTTGGGTTTGGTGTTTTTCTTGAGCAGTGCGGACGGTTTCTGTGCTATCAAGGACAAAAGCACGAAAGGCTCCGCTTTCTGATATAGTTTTAATAATTTTATCCATAGCTACTATTTTAGCATAAAAATGTCCAAAGGGGGAGCCGTGTGTTTGTTGATTTTTAGGATAATGGACTAGGAAATCAGCATGAAAATAAAAAGAGAAACAGATTATTTCAGCATTTCTAAGATTTATGCTATGCTTAAGGTAGAAAATGAAAGGGGTAACAAATGTATTTAGGAGATTTGATGGAAAAGGCTGAATCTGGCCAATTTTCAATCCTTTCCTTTTTATTACAAGAGTCTCAGACGACCGTCAAGGCTGTAATGGAGGAAACAGGATTTTCAAAAGCAACCCTAACCAAATATGTCACCCTGCTCAATGATAAGGCTTCGGACAGTGGTTTAGAGCTAAACATATCCTTAGAAGATGAAAATCTGCGTCTGTCAATCGGTGCAGCTACCAAGGGGAGAGATATTCGGAGCTTGTTTTTGGAAAATGCTATTAAATACCAGATTGTGGTCTATCTTCTCTATCATCAACAGTTTTTAGCCCATCAGCTGGCTCAAGAATTGATGATTAGCGAGGCTACGCTTGGTCGTCACTTAGCTGGTTTAAATCAGATTTTGTCAGAATTTGACTTATCCATCCAAAATGGACGTTGGCGAGGTCCAGAGCATCAGATTCGCTATTTCTATTTCTGTCTTTTCCGCAAGGTCTGGTCCAGTCAGGAATGGGAAGACCATATGCAGAGACCAGAGAGAAAGCAGGAAATTGCTACACTAGAAGAAATCTGCGGTGCGAGTTTGTCTTCGGGTCAGAAATTGGACTTGGTTCTCTGGTCTCATATCAGTCAACAACGTCTTCGGGTCAATGCCTGTCAGTTTCAAGTCATAGAGGAGAAAATGCGAGGGTATTTTGACAATATTTTCTACCTTCGTTTGCTGAGAAAGGTTCCGTCCTTTTTTGCTGGGCAACATATTCCACTAGGAACTGAGGATGGTGAGATGATGATATTCTTCTCTTTCCTCTTGTCTCATCGCATCCTTCCTCTTCATACTATGGAATATATCCTTGGTTTTGGAGGGAAATTAGTAGGTTTACTGACGCAATTGATTCAAGAAATGAAGAAAGAGGAGTTGCTGGGGGATTATACAGAGGACCATGTCACCTATGAACTTAGTCAGCTTTGTGCTCAAGTCTATCTATACAAGGGCTATATTTTACAGGATCGCTACAAGTACCAGTTAGAGAATCGTCATCCATATTTCCTGATGGAACATGATTTTAAGGGGATAGCAGAGGAGATTTTTCATGCTCTACCTGCCTTTCAGCAGGGGACGGATTTGGATAAGAAAATTCTCTGGGAATGGCTGCAGTTAATCGAATATATGGCTGAAAATGGCGGCCAGCATATGCGGATTGGTCTGGATTTGACATCTGGTTTTCTTGTCTTTTCAAGGATGGCAGCTATTTTAAAACGGTATTTGGAATACAATCGTTTTATTACCATTGAAGCCTATGATCCTAGTCGGCATTATGATTTGCTGGTTACCAATAACCCGATTCATAAGAAGGAACAGACACCAGTCTATTATTTAAAAAACGACTTGGATTTGGAAGATTTGGCAGGGATTCGTCAGTTATTATTCACTTAAAAGGCTTGGTTAATCCAGGTCTTTTTTGTGAAATTTACACAATCTACTCACATTTTTTTAAAAATTAAAAAAAGTTGATAAACAAGAAAGCGCTTTATTTTGTATACTAGTTAGTGTAAAGAGGAGACATCCTCAAGATCTTTATGAGGAGGACATCACATGTCACAAGAAAAATACATCATGGCTATTGACCAGGGAACAACAAGTTCTCGTGCCATTATCTTTAATAAAAAAGGAGAAAAAGTTAGCTCTAGTCAAAAAGAGTTCACTCAAATTTTCCCTCACGCAGGTTGGGTAGAACACAATGCCAATGAAATTTGGAACTCTGTTCAGTCAGTTATTGCGGGTGCTTTCATCGAAAGTGGTGTCAAGCCAAGTCAAATAGAAGCAATCGGGATTACTAACCAACGTGAAACAACTGTCGTCTGGGATAAGAAAACAGGGCTTCCTATCTACAACGCAATCGTTTGGCAGTCACGCCAGACAGCACCTTTGGCTGAACAACTAAAAAGCCAAGGTTATGTGGAAAAATTCCATGAAAAGACTGGTTTGATCATTGATGCTTACTTCTCAGCGACTAAGGTTCGTTGGATTTTGGACCATGTAGAAGGCGCTCAAGAGCGAGCAGAAAAAGGGGAATTGCTCTTTGGTACCATTGATACTTGGTTGGTTTGGAAATTGACTGACGGTGCGGCTCACGTGACTGACTACTCAAATGCAGCCCGTACCATGCTTTATAACATTAAAGAACTCAAATGGGATGATGAGATTTTGGAAATTCTCAACATTCCTAAGGCTATGCTTCCAGAAGTTCGTTCTAACTCTGAAATTTACGGTAAGACAGCGCCATTCCATTTCTATGGTGGACAAGTGCCAATCTCAGGTATGGCTGGTGACCAACAGGCAGCCCTCTTTGGACAGTTGGCCTTTGAGCCTGGTATGGTTAAAAACACTTACGGAACAGGATCTTTCATCATCATGAATACTGGTGAAGAGATGCAGCTGTCTGAAAATAACCTCTTGACAACGATTGGTTACGGAATCAATGGCAAGGTTTACTATGCCTTAGAAGGTTCTATCTTCATCGCAGGAAGTGCGATTCAATGGCTTCGTGATGGACTTCGTATGGTAGAGAACTCACCAGAATCTGAAAAATATGCTCGTGATTCTCACAATGATGATGAAGTTTATGTAGTTCCAGCCTTTACAGGATTAGGAGCACCGTACTGGAACCAAAATGCTCGCGGTTCTGTTTTTGGTTTGACTCGTGGAACAAGTAAGGAAGACTTTATCAAGGCAACTCTTCAATCAATTGCTTATCAAGTACGTGATATCATTGACACAATGCAGGTGGATGCTCAAACAGCTATTCAAGTATTGAAAGTGGATGGAGGTGCAGCCATGAATAACTTCCTCATGCAGTTCCAAGCTGATATTTTAGGAATTGACATTGCACGCGCTAAAAACTTGGAAACCACAGCTCTAGGTGCAGCCTTCCTAGCTGGTTTGTCAGTTGGTTACTGGAAAGACTTGGATGAGTTGAAGCTCTTGAATGAGACTGGAGAACTTTTTGAGCCATCTATGAACGAATCTCGCAAGGAACAACTCTACAAGGGCTGGAAGAAGGCTGTGAAAGCGACTCAAGTCTTTGCAGAAGTAGATGACTAATACTGGAAGAATAAAGCGACTCAGTTAGAAAGTGTGTAAATATGGAATTTTCAAAGAAAACACGTGAATTGTCAATTAAAAAAATGCAGGAACGTACCCTGGACCTCTTGATTATCGGTGGGGGGATCACAGGGGCTGGTGTAGCCTTGCAAGCGGCAGCTAGCGGTCTTGAGACTGGTTTGATTGAAATGCAGGACTTCGCAGAAGGAACATCTAGCCGTTCAACAAAATTGGTTCACGGAGGTCTTCGTTACCTCAAACAATTCGACGTGGAAGTGGTGTCAGATACGGTTTCTGAACGTGCAGTAGTTCAACAAATCGCACCACATATTCCAAAACCAGACCCAATGCTCTTGCCAGTTTACGATGAAGATGGAGCGACCTTTAGCCTCTTCCGTCTTAAAGTAGCTATGGACTTGTACGATCTTTTGGCCGGAGTTAACAACACACCAGCTGCAAACAAGGTTTTGAGCAAGGAAGAAGTCTTGGAACGCCAGCCAAACTTGAAGAAAGAAGGCTTGGTAGGAGGTGGGGTTTACCTTGACTTCCGTAACAATGATGCGCGTCTCGTGATTGAAAATATCAAACGTGCCAACCAAGACGGTGCCCTCATTGCCAACCACGTGAAGGCAGAAGGCTTCCTCTTTGACGAAAGTGGCAAGATTACAGGTGTTGTAGCTCGTGATTTGTTGACAGACCAAGTATTTGAAATCAAGGCCCGTCTGGTGATCAACACAACAGGTCCTTGGAGCGACAAGGTGCGCAATTTGTCTAATAAGGGAACACAATTTTCACAAATGCGTCCAACTAAGGGAGTTCACTTGGTAGTGGATTCAAGCAAGATCAAGGTTTCACAGCCGGTTTACTTTGATACAGGTTTGGGTGACGGTCGTATGGTCTTTGTTCTCCCACGTGAAAACAAGACTTACTTTGGTACAACGGATACAGACTACACAGGTGATTTGGAACATCCAAAAGTGACTCAGGAAGATGTAGATTATCTACTTGGCATTGTCAACAACCGCTTCCCAGAAGCTAACATTACCATTGATGATATCGAAAGCAGCTGGGCAGGTCTTCGTCCATTGATTGCAGGCAATAGCGCTTCTGACTACAATGGCGGAAATAACGGAACTATTAGCGACGAAAGCTTTAATACCTTGATTGCGACTGTCGAAGCTTATCTATCGAAAGAAAAAACGCGTGAAGATGTTGAGTCTGCTGTCAGCAAGCTTGAAAGCAGTACCTCTGAGAAACATTTGGATCCATCTGCAGTTTCACGTGGTTCGAGCTTGGATCGTGATGACAATGGCCTTTTGACCCTTGCTGGTGGTAAAATCACAGACTACCGTAAGATGGCAGAAGGAGCTATGGAGCGCGTGGTTGACATCCTCAAAGCAGAATTTGACCGTAGTTTTAAACTCATCAACTCTAAGACTTATCCTGTTTCAGGTGGAGAATTGAACCCAGCAAATGTGGACTCAGAAATCGAAGCCTTTGCTCAACTTGGAGTATCACGTGGTTTGGATAGCAAGGAAGCTCACTATCTGGCAAATCTTTACGGTTCAAATGCACCGAAGGTCTTTGCACTTGCTCACAGCTTGGAACAAGCGCCAGGACTCAGCTTGGCGGACACCTTGTCCCTTCACTATGCAATGCGCAATGAGTTGGCTATCAGCCCAGTTGACTTCCTCCTTCGTCGTACCAACCACATGCTCTTTATGCGTGATAGTTTGGATAGTATCGTTGAGCCAGTTTTGGATGAAATGGGACGATTCTATGACTGGTCAGAAGATGAAAAAGCAGGCTACCGTGCGGATGTCGAAGCAGCTCTTGCTAACAATGATTTAGCAGAATTAAAAAATTAAGAAAAAATAAAAGAGGTGGCGGGCAACAATCCTTGTCGCCCGCCCCTTCTTTTTAATGGAGACATAAAGATGATGAATGAATTATTTGGAGAATTTTTGGGGACTTTAATCCTGATTCTTCTAGGAAATGGTGTTGTAGCAGGTGTAGTTCTTCCTAAAACCAAGAGCAATAGCTCAGGTTGGATTGTGATTACTATGGGTTGGGGGATTGCAGTTGCGGTTGCAGTATTTGTATCTGGAAAACTTAGTCCAGCTCATTTAAACCCAGCTGTGACAATTGGTGTGGCCTTAAAAGGTGGTCTGCCTTGGGCTTCCGTTTTGCCTTATATCTTAGCCCAGTTCGCAGGGGCTATGCTGGGTCAGATTTTGGTTTGGTTGCAATTCAAACCGCATTATGAGGCAGAAGAAAATGCAGGTAATATCCTGGCAACCTTCAGTACCGGGCCAGCCATCAAGGATACAGTTTCTAACTTGATTAGCGAAATCCTTGGCACCTTTGTTTTAGTGTTGACAATCTTTGCTTTAGGTCTTTACGATTTTCAGGCAGGTATCGGAACCTTCGCAGTTGGTACCTTGATTGTCGGTATCGGTCTATCACTTGGTGGGACAACAGGCTATGCCTTGAACCCTGCGCGTGACCTTGGCCCTCGTATCATGCACAGCATCTTGCCAATTCCAAACAAGGGAGACGGAGACTGGTCTTATGCTTGGATTCCAGTTGTAGGACCTGTTATTGGTGCAGCCTTGGCTGTGCTTGTATTCTCACTTTTCTAGTTTTACTCTTCGAAAATCTCTTCAAACTACGTCAGCGTCGCCTTACCGTATGTATGGTTACTGACTTTGTCAGTTCTATCTGCAACCTCAAAGCAGTGCTTTGAGCAACATGCGGCTAGCTTCCTAGTTTGCTCTTTGATTTTCATTGAGTATTAGAAAACAACTATTTTGATAGAGCTTGGGATGAGTATCTCAGGCTTTTTTCTTTTAAAATATACATAGAAAAACCGCATAATCCTTAAAATAAGCTGAAATGTAGTGAAAACATATGGTAAACAATTGAAAAAATACTATATAAAGTGGTACAATGGTAGAAAAATAAGCTAGTAAGAATCACTTTTATTTTAGCGAAAAATTACAGAAATGAATGGTTTTTCTTGATGAAACAGAGAAAAGAATTGTACCTTTTTCTTGGTCGGACAGCCTTGTATTTTCTTATCTTTTTAGGGCTGCTTTACTTCTTTAGCTATCTTGGTCGGGGTCAAGGAAGCTTTATCTATAATGAATTTTAATTTGAAGGAGAATCCCTATTGTGTCAAACAAACCAATAGTAGATATGATTGAAACCATTGAGCATTTTGCTCAGACACAGCCTAGCTATCCTGTCTATAATGTTTTGGGGCAGGAACACACTTATGGCGATTTAAAGGCTGATTCGGATAGTTTAGCTGCAGCCATTGATCAACTAGGCTTGCCTGAGAAGTCTCCTGTAGTCGTTTTTGGTGGCCAAGAATATGAAATGTTGGCAACTTTTGTAGCCTTGACTAAGTCAGGACATGCCTACATTCCAATTGATAGTCATTCGGCCTTGGAGCGAGTTTTAGCTATTTTAGAAGTAGCGGAGCCAAGTTTGATTATTGCCATTTCAGACTTTCCATTAGAGCAGGTTTCTACACCGATATTGAATCTAGCTCGGATTCAAGAAGTCTTTGCCCAAGGGAATAACTATGAAATCACGCATCCAGTCAAGGGAGATGATAATTACTACATCATCTTTACTTCTGGTACGACTGGTAAGCCAAAGGGAGTTCAGATTTCCCATGATAACCTCCTCAGCTTTACCAACTGGATGATTACGGACAAGGAATTTGCGACACCGAGTCGTCCACAAATGCTGGCTCAGCCACCTTATTCTTTTGATCTGTCTGTCATGTATTGGGCGCCAACCTTGGCACTTGGAGGTACACTTTTTGCTCTTCCTTCAGCCATTACTCAAGACTTTAAGCAACTCTTTGCTACCATCTTTTCATTGCCAATCGCTATCTGGACATCAACACCTTCCTTTGCAGATATGGCTATGTTGTCTGAAGACTTTAATAGCGAGAAAATGCCTGGAATCACGCATTTCTACTTTGATGGCGAAGAATTGACGGTTAAAACAGCTCAAAAACTGCGCGAGCGTTTCCCAAATGCCCGTATTATCAATGCTTACGGCCCAACAGAAGCGACAGTGGCCCTGTCAGCAGTTGCCGTGACAGACGAGATGTTAGCGACTCTAAAACGCCTACCAATCGGCTATACCAAGGCTGATTCTCCAACCTTTATCATTGACGAGGAAGGCAATAAACTGCCAAATGGTGAACAGGGAGAAATCATTGTTTCTGGGCCAGCTGTTTCAAAAGGTTATATGAACAATCCTGAAAAAACAGCGGAAGCCTTCTTTGAATTTGAAGGGCTGCCAGCCTATCACACAGGCGATGTTGGAACCATGACAGATGAAAGCTTGCTTCTCTACGGAGGACGCATGGACTTCCAGATTAAGTTTAACGGTTACCGCATTGAGTTAGAAGATGTCTCTCAAAATCTTAACAAGTCTCGCTATATTGAGTCTGCTGTCGCTGTTCCGCGTTATAACAAGGACCACAAGGTACAAAATCTACTGGCCTATGTTATCTTAAAAGATGGTGTTCGTGAGCAGTTTGAGCGTGATATCGATATTACTAAGGCCATTAAGGAAGACTTGACAGATATCATGATGTCCTATATGATGCCGTCTAAATTCCTTTACCGAGACAGTTTACCACTGACTCCAAATGGAAAAATTGACATCAAAGGATTGATTAACGAGGTGAATAAGAGATGATGGAGTTCTTTCAACAGCTTCCTCATTTAGAGCCATACGGCAATCCTCAGTACTTTGTCTATGTGATTATTGCAACCTTGCCCATCTTTATAGGCCTCTTTTTCAAGAAACGCTTTGCCTGGTATGAAGTGCTGATTAGCCTCTTCTTTATCGTCACCATGTTGGTAGGTGGGAAGACCAATCAATTGGTTGCCTTGGGTATTTACCTTTGCTGGGAAATATTGCTTCTGCTTTTCTACAAGCATTATCGAAAAAGTAAGGATGGCAAGTGGGTCTTCTACTTAGTTAGTTTTCTGTCCCTACTTCCGATTATCTTTGTCAAGGTGCAACCAGCTATCAATGGAACGCAGTCTTTGCTAGGGTTCTTGGGAATTTCTTACCTGACCTTTCGTTCGGTTGGGATTATCATCGAGCTGAGAGATGGAGTGATTAAGGATTTTACCCTCTGGGAATTCCTACGTTTTCTTCTTTTCATGCCGACTTTCTCGAGTGGTCCAATTGATCGCTTTAAGCGTTTTAATGAAAATTATCAGACCATTCCTGAGCGGAATGAGTTGATGGATATGCTGGATGAATCTGTTCGCTATATTATGTGGGGCTTTTTGTATAAGTTTATCCTAGCTCATGTTTTAGGAGAGACCTTACTACCTCCTCTGAAGAATTTAGCCTTGCAGTCAGGTGGCTTCTTTAACCTCTATACTTTAGCGGTTATGTATACCTTTGGTCTGGAGCTTTTCTTTGACTTTGCAGGTTACTCTATGTTTGCCTTAGCCATTTCAAATTTGATGGGAATCCGTAGCCCTATCAACTTTAACAAACCTTTTTTATCAAGGGATTTGAAGGAGTTTTGGAATCGCTGGCACATGAGTCTCTCTTTCTGGTTCCGTGACTTTGTCTTTATGCGGATGGTGATGGTATTGACCAGAAAGAAGGTCTTTAAGAATCGCAATGTAACCTCAAGTGTGGCCTACATTGTAAATATGCTGATTATGGGATTTTGGCATGGAGTGACTTGGTACTATATCGCCTATGGACTCTTTCATGGATTGGGCTTGGTCGTCAATGATGCTTGGGTTCGCAAGAAAAAAACGCTCAATAAGGAACGGAAAAAAGCAGGGAAAGCTGCTCTACCTGAGAATCGCTGGATTCAGTTGCTTGGCATGGTTGTCACCTTCCATGTCGTCATGCTGTCATTCTTAATCTTTTCTGGATTCTTGAATGATTTATGGTTTAAAAAATAAAGGAAATAAAATATGGATATCAAATCAGAAGTTATCGAAATTATTGATGAGTTGTTTATGGAAGATGTTTCTGACATGATGGATGAAGATCTTTTTGATGCAGGTGTCTTGGATAGCATGGGCACGGTTGAGTTGATTGTGGAGATTGAAAACCGTTTTGACATTCGTGTCCCTGTAACAGAGTTTGGTCGTGATGACTGGAATACAGCTAATAAAATTATAGCTGGTATTGTGGAGCTACAAAATGCTTAAACGCTTATGGATGATCTTCGGGCCGGTCTTGATAGCTGGTTTGTTGGTTGCTTTGGTTATATGCTGTTATCCTGAAAGTGTTAGATATGACATTGTGTCTGAAAAGCATTCGGCAGCTTCCGTTACTGCAGAAAGTTTTAGAGAACGAAATCAAAAATCAAAAGCTTTATCTGATACTTCTATCCGATTTATACCTTTCTTTGGCTCCAGTGAATGGCTTCGTTTTGACGGTGCTCATCCTGCGGTATTGGCCGAGAAATACAATCGTTCCTACCGTCCTTATCTTTTAGGACAGAGGGGAGCTGCATCGCTTAACCAGTATTTTGGAATGCAACAGATGTTACCAGAAATAGAGGATAAGCAAGCCGTATTTGTTATATCTCCCCAATGGTTTACAGAAAATGATTATGAACCTGCAGTCTTTCAAGAGTATTTTAATAGTGACCAACTAACTTCTTTTTTAGAAAATCAATCAGGAGATATTAGTAGTCAGCATGCATCTAAGAGATTATTAAAACAGTTTTCAAATGTATCAATGAAAGATATAGTACAAAAAATTGCTAATAAGGAATCTCTTTCAGAGTTTGATCATATTCGTATAGAAATTGGCTCTATAATCAATCAGAAACAAGCAAATTTTTTTGGACAGTTCTCAATCAGACAGTGGTTGAAATATAAAGAACATGTTGATAAATATTTGAATACTATTCCAGACCAGTTTTCTTATCAAGATATAGAAGATGTTATTAAAGCAGATGCTGAAAAAAATACTTCCAACAATGAATTTAGTATAGATAATCACTTCTATGATACACAAATCAGAGATTATTTGAAAAAGTTAAAAGGATCACAGACTAGTTATAATTATCTTAAATCTTCTGAGTACAATGACTTGCAGTTGGTTTTAACACAGTTTTCCAAATCTAAGGTAAACCCGATTTTTATCATTCCACCTGTTAATAAAAAATGGATGGACTACGCTGGTCTACGAGAGGATATGTATCAACAAACGGTGCAAAAGATTCGCTACCAGTTAGAAAGTCAAGGCTTTACCAATATAGCAGATTTTTCTAAGGACGGTGGGGAGCCTTTCTTTATGAAGGATACTATCCACCTTGGTTGGTTGGGTTGGTTGGCTTTTGACAAGGCAGTTGATCCTTTCCTATCCAATCCTACACCAGCTCCGACTTACCATCTAAATGAGCGCTTTTTCAGCAAAGATTGGGCGACGTATGATGGAGATGTCAAGGAATTTCAATAGATAATAGTATGGAAGAGTTCAAGAATGAAACTGGTTTTCACGTTTTTTCTTGACTCTTTTTTTGCTTGTGATATAATTAACTGGTAAATAAAATTCTAAAGAATAGTATTTTTCTCTTAAAAATGGAGAAATCTAGAAGGAAAGGAGTCAGATATGAGACAGCTAGCGAAGGCTATCGATGCTTTTTTGAATGAGGTGATTTTGCAGGCAGAAAATCAGCATGAAATCCTAATAGGTCATTGTACTAGCGAGGTAGCTCTGACTAATACCCAGGAGCATATCCTCATGCTTTTGTCAGAGGAATCTTTAACAAATTCGGAATTGGCTCGTCGTCTCAATGTCAGTCAGGCGGCAGTTACCAAGGCCATTAAGTCTTTGGTAAAAGAAGGAATGTTGGAAACATCTAAAGATCCTAAAGATGCGCGTGTGATTTTTTATCAATTGACTGACTTGGCTCGTCCAA
Source organism: Streptococcus mitis (assembly GCA_032480835.1). Lineage (GTDB taxonomy): Bacteria > Bacillota > Bacilli > Lactobacillales > Streptococcaceae > Streptococcus > Streptococcus mitis_DK. Next base: position 7,486 of record JAWETZ010000006.1, on the reverse strand, counting down.
TCGCTGAGGAGCATCATCATCACCATGAGCATACACTTTTAACCTATGAACAAGTGGCAACTCAGTTTACTCCAAATGAACAAAAAGTGATCCAGCGGTTTTTGACTGCTTTAGTAGGAGAAATCAAATAATGAGATATATTACGGTAGAGGATTTGTCCTTCTATTATGATAAGGAGCCTGTTCTTGAACATATCAATTATAGTGTTGATAGTGGGGAATTTGTGACTTTGACAGGGGAAAATGGCGCGGCTAAGACGACGCTCATAAAGGCCAGTCTTGGTATCCTCCAACCACGCATTGGTAAGGTGACCATTTCAAAGACAAATACGCAAGGCAAGAAATTGAGAATAGCCTATCTTCCCCAACAGATTGCCAGTTTTAATGCAGGTTTTCCAAGTACGGTTTATGAATTTGTCAAGTCGGGACGATACCCACGAAAAGGCTGGTTCCGTCGTTTGAATGCTCATGATGAGGAGCATATCAAGGCCAGTCTAGACTCAGTGGGCATGTGGGAACACAGAGACAAACGCTTGGGTTCTCTTTCTGGAGGACAAAAGCAGCGAGCGGTGATTGCACGTATGTTTGCTTCTGACCCTGATGTGTTTATCCTAGATGAGCCGACAACGGGGATGGATGCAGGAAGTAAAAATGAATTTTACGAACTCATGCACCATAGCGCCCATCATCATGGCAAGGCTGTTTTGATGATTACTCATGATCCTGAAGAAGTTAAAGATTATGCGGACCGCAATATTCATCTAGTCCGTAACCAAGACTCGCCATGGCGTTGTTTCAATGTTCATGAGAATGACCAGGAGGTGGGCCATGCTTAGTTTATTATCTTATGACTTTATGCAACGCGCCTTTCTGGCTGTTATTGCCATGAGTCTTTTCTCGCCGGTATTGGGAACCTTCCTTATCTTACGTCGTCAGAGTTTGATGAGTGATACCCTCAGCCACGTCTCGCTTTCGGGTGTAGCCTTTGGGCTGGTTTTGGGGATTTCTCCGACTATTTCCACTATTGCCATTGTCTTGATTGCGGCGGTCTTTTTGGAGTATCTCCGTACGGTTTACAAGAGCTTTATGGAAATCGGGACAGCTATCCTCATGTCAACAGGTCTGGCTGTCTCTCTGATTGTCATGAGCAAGGGTAAAAGCTCGAGTTCTATGAGTTTGGACCAGTATCTTTTTGGTTCGATTGTGACTATCAGTGAAGAGCAGGTCATTTCCCTCTTTGTCATTGCGGCGGTTGTTTTGATTTTGACCTTCCTCTTCCTTCGTCCTATGTATATCTTGACCTTTGATGAGGATACGGCCTTTGTGGATGGCTTGCCCGTTCGTACCATGTCTATTCTTTTTAACATGGTGACAGGGGTGGCTATTGCCCTTATGATTCCTGCAGCAGGAGCTCTTCTGGTATCGACCATTATGGTCTTGCCAGCTAGTATTGCCCTACGTCTGGGGAAAAACTTTAAATCGGTTATGCTGCTAGCCAGTACTATTGGATTTTTGGGAATGGTAGCAGGACTCTACATTTCCTACTATGCAGAAACACCTGCAAGTGCAAGTATTACCATTATTTTTGTAACTGTCTTTTTACTCATCAGTTTAGTAAGACGTTTTATCAAATAGGAGACGAACGTGAAAAAAATTAGCTTATTGCTAGCCAGTCTATGTGCCTTGTTTTTAGTGTCTTGTTCCAATCAAAATCAGGCAGATGGCAAACTAAATATCGTAACAACCTTTTACCCTGTCTATGAATTTACCAAGCAAGTCGCAGGAGATACTGCTAATGTAGAACTCCTCATCGGTGCTGGTACAGAACCCCATGAATATGAACCTTCTGCCAAGGCAGTTGCCAAAATCCAAGACGCAGATACCTTCGTTTATGAAAATGAAAACATGGAAACATGGGTCCTTAAATTGCTAGATACTTTGGATAAGAAAAAGGTGAAAACCATCAAGGCTACTGGTGATATGTTGCTCTTGCCAGGTGGTGAGGAAGAAGAGGGCGACCATGACCATGGAGAAGAAGGCCATCACCATGAGTTTGACCCCCATGTTTGGTTGTCACCAGTCCGTGCCATCAAACTTGTAGAGTACATCCGTGATAGCTTGTCAGCAGATTATCCTGATAAAAAAGAGACCTTTGAGAAGAATGCTGCTGCCTATATCGAAAAATTGCAAGCCTTGGATAAGGCTTATGCAGAAGGCTTGTCTCAAGCCAAACAAAAGAGCTTTGTGACTCAACACGCAGCCTTTAACTACCTTGCCTTGGACTATGGACTCAAACAAGTCGCAATCTCAGGCCTCTCTCCAGATGCAGAGCCATCAGCTGCACGTCTGGCAGAATTGACAGAGTATGTCAAGAAAAATAAAATTGCCTACATTTACTTTGAAGAAAATGCCTCACAAGCTCTTGCTAATACACTTTCAAAAGAGGCAGGTGTCAAAACTGATGTCCTGAATCCTTTAGAAAGTCTGACAGAAGAGGATACCAAGGCTGGAGAAAATTACATCTCTATCATGAAGAAAAATCTCAAGGCTTTGAAACAAACAACAGACCAAGAAGGTCCAGCTATCGAACCTGAAAAGGCAGAGGATACCAAGACAGTTCAAAATGGTTACTTTGAGGATGCCGATGTCAAGGACCGCACCTTGAGTGACTATGTAGGTAACTGGCAATCAGTTTATCCTTTCCTCGAAGATGGTACGTTTGATCAAGTCTTTGACTACAAGGCTAAGTTGACTGGTAAGATGACCCAAGCTGAGTATAAGGCCTACTATACAAAAGGTTATCAGACAGATGTCACTAAGATCAATATCACTGATAACACTATGGAATTTGTTCAAGGTGGCCAAAGTAAGAAATTCACCTACAAGTATGTTGGCAAGAAAATCTTGACTTATAAGAAAGGCAATCGAGGCGTGCGCTTCCTTTTTGAAGCCACAGATGCTAACGCTGGACAGTTTAAGTATGTTCAATTTAGTGACCACAATATCGCCCCAGTCAAGGCAGAACATTTCCATATCTTCTTTGGAGGTACAAGCCAAGAAGCCCTCTTTGAAGAAATGGACAACTGGCCAACCTACTACCCAGATAACCTATCTGGCCAAGAAATCGCCCAAGAAATGTTGGCGCATTGATGAGAAAACCGACTAGTTCATAAGAGTTGGTCGGTTATTTGGTACTAGATGTCTAACTTCTCATTATAGACCTTTCAGAACTTTAAACAATAAATAAAACTCTTGAAATCTTAGCGCTTGTGTGTTAGAATAAATTTAATGGGTAAGGTTCATTAGAACACCAAATCCCTTAACTATTGCAGTAGTTAAGGGATTTTTTGACGTATCTTAGCGATTTAATGGGTGTTTATAGGCTAGTCATTCGGTCTACTTCTTACCATCTAGCCATTTGCAGACGAAATACAAGATAATTCCTGCGATGACGTCCGCTACAATAGTAAGAACGAGCTCTGGGGCAAGGTTCATTAGTTTCACCTCCTCTCACGAACCGTAAGGAACGTAATCGGTAACCGATGACAAAAATAGTATACCACAATAAATTTAGCTCATCAAGCTCACTTAATGCTTGAAATATAGGGGATAGGCAAAAAGTCTTTAAAATCAAAAAACGTATAGTATCAGATGTATAAAAGCTTGATGTTATATCAATTATAAAAGTGGATAGGAAAGTTTTCTGATTATCAGAATTCCTTCCTATCCACTTTTTGAAGATTGTAAGCTAACTTTATCTTATGTAGAATTAGTTTATTTGTTTTATTTATCAAAACCTTGCAAGGCTTTTTGGCGTTCTTCTACTTGACCTTTAGCATCTAGTTTGTTACCACCGTATACAGCTGATTCCCATGATCCGTACATTGGATTTGGGAAGATGATGAATTTTTCACCGAATTCTTTTTGCAATTCTTCAAGTTGTTTATCACGGTCAGATTCAGAAGTCTTAGAAAAATCTGCAAAGTCTACGAGGTTATCACCAAACAATAAGATAAGATTTGTTTTTTCTTGAACTTTTTGGCGACGACCTTCTTTGGATTTTACACCACTTTCTAAGAACATGAGATGATCACGTCCTTGAACAGGAATTCCTTCACTTTCAAGATTTTTAATGGTAGCATCTACTTGATTAGCTGAGCGGTCAGAAATATAGTAGATTTGGACACCGTTTTGATCAGCAAACTGAAGAAAATCTTTGGCACCTGGGACGGCTTTTGCTGAAGCTTTTTGAACCCAAATATCCCAATTTTCGGGTGTGAATGCTGTACCGTCTTTGACATTTTGTACTTGATAAGGGCTATTATCTAGGACAGTTTCATCCAAGTCTAAAACGATAGAGTAAGGTTTGTCTGATTCTGTTTTGAGCAATTCCTTTAGGTGATTTGTTGCAACGTTATAACCCTGTATGTATAAAGCTTTAGTTTCAGCTGATTTTTGGTACCAAAGGGTTGACATAGTGTTTTCTCTTGACCGTAGTTGGTCATATGTCATTGTAATTTGATTATCAGATGAGCTATTATTGCTTGTTTGTGTTTCTGTGGATTTTGTTGCACAACTAGCCAATAAGACGACAGAAGCAAGTGCAGAAAGGATTGTAACAGTAGTTTTTGCTGTTTTCATGAAATATCTCCTATTATTAATTTCAATCACTAGTATAGCACGAGGGAAAAGTTAAGGCAAGTTATTCCCTGACTATTGATGTAGATTCTATAGAAGTTAATGTAATAAAAAAGCGATTACTAACTTGAAATGTAGTTTCACCTCTAATTATTGACATTTCAGGAAAAATCGCAGTAAAAACTGCACAACCTTCTTTAAATGTGCTATAATACAGGAAAAAATAATAATGGAGGTCACGATAATGGCAACATTTTTGATGATTTTTGTGGTGGTTTGTGTGCTCCTATTGGTGATAGTCACACTGAGTACAGTTTATGTGGTTCGTCAGCAGTCGGTGGCGATTATTGAACGCTTTGGGAAATACCAAAAGGTTGCCAATAGCGGTATTCATATTCGATTGCCTTTTGGGATTGACTCGATTGCAGCGCGGATTCAGTTGCGTTTGTTGCAAAGCGATATTGTGGTTGAGACTAAGACCAAGGACAATGTGTTCGTTATGATGAATGTGGCGACCCAGTACCGTGTCAACGAGCAGAGCGTGACAGATGCTTACTATAAACTCATGCGTCCAGAATCTCAAATTAAATCTTATATAGAAGATGCCCTTCGCTCTTCTGTTCCCAAATTAACCTTGGATGAATTGTTTGAGAAAAAAGATGAGATTGCCCTTGAAGTTCAACACCAAGTAGCAGAAGAAATGACTACTTACGGCTACATTATCGTGAAAACCTTGATTACTAAGGTCGAACCAGATGCAGAAGTTAAGCAATCCATGAATGAAATCAATGCGGCGCAACGTAAGCGGGTCGCAGCGCAAGAATTGGCGGAAGCAGACAAGATTAAAATCGTCACTGCAGCTGAAGCTGAAGCAGAAAAAGACCGCCTCCATGGTGTGGGGATTGCCCAACAACGTAAGGCCATTGTGGATGGATTGGCAGAGTCTATCACAGAACTCAAGGAAGCCAATGTTGGCATGACAGAAGAACAAATTATGTCCATCCTCTTGACCAACCAGTATTTGGATACCTTGAACACTTTTGCTGCAAAAGGCAATCAAACCATCTTTTTACCAAATACGCCAAATGGTGTGGATGATATCCGTACACAAATCTTGTCAGCCCTCCGCGCTGAGAAGAAATAATAGACTAAAGAGCTTGGCAACAGGCTCTTTTTGTATTGCGTTTGTTAAGAAAAGCAAAGAACATTGATATACATTTAACTAAAATTATTGTATGTTGTTTTCCTTAATTTGGAATGATAAGGGAATAACTAGAAAGATTTGTAAATACAAACTATTTCTGATATACAGTAATAATGAATATTCAGAGAGGTGGTTTTTGCGCTCGTGTAAGATTTGACCTTGTTTCATAAAAATTACAGTTTGTATGAACATGAAGTGATTATCAGACTTTTCCACAGATTTATAAGAGTGGGAAAATCTCATTAACCTTAGATATAATAGAGGACTGAGAGTGGAACGGTTCCTAAAAATTGGGTAATTCACAGGAGTTATCAACAACTTGTGGATAATCATGGGGATAGATCTGTTTGATTATCTCTAAATGGAGTTTATAGATTCTTCTTTTTGAATTGATAGTCTATTCCATGTAGCAAATTAAAGGGAGAAGTACGATAATCTTTGTAAACAATACTGTTTCATACTCTTCGAAAATCTATTCAAACTAGGTCTGCTTCCATCTGCAACCTCAAAACACTGTTTTGAGCAGCCTGCGGTTAGCTTCCTAGTTTCCTCTTTGATTTTCATTGATTATCACTTGTTGACGAGGAGAGAATTTTAATTATTAGCTAGGAGGGGAGGGGCTTTGGTAGAGAGTAGTAGTTAGTGAGAAAAGTCAGGACTTTTTAACATTGTAATAATAAACTTTTGAGGATGTTTAGTTATCAACAACTTTATCCACAGCTGTGGATAAAGTTGTTGATAAGATGGTGTAGTTTAAAGTCCGTCAAGTTCAAGCTGGGGCAACTAAAAAAATCTGATCATACTAACTCTGAGTTTGGCTACTGGTAGAACTTTGAATCTCTATCTAAATCTGACTTTGGATAGATAACTGCTTGCTAAGGTTCATATTTCAGTTAAAACGGAGATAAAATATCTTCACAATTCATTGCCTTTTCCGAATAAATAGATAGTAACAGTGAATCTAGGAAACCTAGATTTAAAAATGTGCTATAATGAAAGGAGAAAGAATATGACTGTACGTCATCCGGGCATTAGCCCAACCAATGACTTGGTAGCTAAGAAGATTTTTAGCAATCCAGAAATCACTTGTCAATTTATCCGCGATATGCTGGACTTACCAGCCAAAAATGTGACGATTTTAGAGGGAAGCAATATTCACATCTTGCCTTCCCTGCCGTACTCGGTGCAGGATTTCTATACCAGTATAGACGTCTTGGCGGAGTTGGACAATGGAACTCAGGTAATTATTGAGATTCAGGTTCATCATCAGAATTTTTTCATCAATCGCCTGTGGGCTTACCTTTGCAGTCAGGTCAATCAAAACTTAGAAAAAATTCGCCAACGAGAAGGTGATACCCACCAGAGCTATAAACATATTGCACCAGTATATGCTATCGCTATCGTAGACAGTAATTACTTTTCAGATGACTTGGCTTTTCATAGCTTTAGTATGCGGGAGAACACGACAGGTGAAGTCTTAACCATCACAAATAACGGTCAAGAAAACCATTTGGTCAAGATGGCGTTCTTAGAACTAAAAAAATATAGAGAAACCAGCAAAGACGAGGTTCGTAAGCCGTGGTTGGAGTTTTTCGGGAATAAACCCTTTACTCAAGAACCCGAGCGAGCCATCAGTCAGGCAGAT